>CALMIT010000486.1 GCA_937864255.1 uncultured Saprospiraceae bacterium | reverse complement strand
TCAACTCGCTTTCGCTCGCATTTTACTTAGAAGGCATTTTTCAGACACACTCTAATTCAAAGCTTAGTTTTTTAACTATAGTTGACAATTCTAAATTAAAGATCTTTGAATCTTCCGGCTCAAAAGTCAATAATATTTTAGTAGCAGATTCTTCTATTGGAGAAATAAAGTTAACCTCAAAAACGATAGTACAAAAATTTGAAATCAGGGCAAATTCTATGGTTGAAAAGCTAAGAATCTACTTAAATTCACAAATAGGAAAACTTGCTATCTATAGTTCGTTTTTAAAAAAAATAATATTTAGGGATGCCGGGTTTATTGGCCATTTCCATTGTCGCTTTTTAGTAGATCAAGCCACCCAATTGATTTTCAAAAATACTCGTTTCGGCAAGTTAGACTTCGAAGATACGGTCTTTCCAGAATCCACCACTTTATCCGCCTCCGATTGCTCGATCAATGAACTTTCTTTTCGCAACACCTGCAATTATGGCAGCCTGTTTTTCAGCAATTTGAAAAGCCTGGAAAAATGGGAAGATTTTAAAAGGGACGAAAAGAATAACTTGATTTTTGAAAACGGTGAATACCAATTTGAAGAAAAATCAAGTCCTTCCACGCTCCGTTTCATAGACAGCGACCTGGGCAAGGTACAGTTTATCAATTCTGACCTGCGGCAGTTCAAAAAATTCGAGTTTTTAAATACCAAAATGCTGGAGGTATTTGTGGCGGGCAGTCAAATGCCGGATGGCGAGAAGTTTCAACTCCCAAAAGACTCCAACGCAAATATCAACGAACAAAAACGCCTCGCCTACGGTCAGTTCAAACGCATCTACGAAAACCAGGGCGACACAGCCGGCTCCCTGCACTACCTCGCGCAGGAAATGGATGCTTATCACGCCCAACTCCGCGAAGAAGGCCGCTGGAAAAATCGAGGAGAGCTTTTTATGCTCTGGATGAATAAAATTTCTACCAATCACGGTACGAGCTGGCAGCACGGTCTGTTGTCCACCATCGTCGCGCTGGTGTTTTTTTATTCTATTTTTTGCCTACTCATCGGTTATCGGTGGGATTGGAGTGATCGCGGTTTTGAAGGTTTATGGAAATTGATTTCTTACGCTCCTTACTACCTGAATCCTTTGCGCGACAAAGACTCTATTTTTTTAATCGAGGAGGGCGACTTCAATGCCTGGTCGCGGTTGTGGGATTTTATCAGCCGCATTTTTCTCACCTATTTCGTCTATCAAACCATCCAGGCATTCCGCAAATTAGGCAAGTCAAGCGGCTAAAAAATAGCGCCCTTTGTGCTTTCCTTTTGTGCCTTTGTGTTGAAATTTCTACCACGAAGAAAGTTTTTCACCCGCCCAACAAAAAGAAATAAGTGAACAAGGTAATCAGCACAATGCCCGAAAGATTGACCCACAATCCGGTGCGCATCATGTCTTTCACGCGAATGCGCTCAGTGCCAAAAACGATGGTGTTGGGCGGCGTGGCGACGGGCATCATGAAGCCCAGTGAAGAAAACAGGGTAGCGCCCACCAGTATCGAGAGCAACTCACCTTCCTGGTTATGAAAAACAGAAGCCAGTAGCGGCAGCACCAACTGCACGCAGGCGATATTGGAAGCAAATTCGCTCACGATGGTGATGATGATTCCGGTGAGTAATAA
>CALMIT010000485.1 GCA_937864255.1 uncultured Saprospiraceae bacterium | reverse complement strand
TCTAAAATTTTGATGCAAAATTTTTTCAGTGTGAAATAAGTCACTGTACAAGCTCAAAAACTGCCTCAATTTTGTCCCATCATTTTCGGCTTCGAAGATCACAATTTTTAAAATAGCATTTGTATTAAAACGCTGATTTTCAGACGAAAATCTTGAAATTGATCCAAGTCATTTCGAAAAAAGTCAAAGAAAAATACATTCGAAGTTCAAATTATATACTTAACCAATAAAAACCTGTCCATCATGAAAGTTCAGCAAATTTATACCGGTTGTCTTGCAGAAGCTGCTTACTACATCGAAAGCGAAGGCGAAGCAGCCATCATAGATCCTTTGCGCGAAACCGGCCCCTACCTCGAACGAGCAAACGAGGATAATGCGAAAATAAAATATGTTTTTGAAACGCATTTTCACGCCGATTTTGTTTCGGGCCACCTCGATCTCGCTAAAAAAACCGGTGCAACCATTGTGTACGGTCCGACGGCGCAGCCCAATTTCGCCGCCTATGTGGCGCGAGATGGCGAAGAATTCAAACTTGGAAAAGTGACTATCAAAGTGCTGCATACACCCGGTCACACAATGGAAAGTTCAACATACTTGTTGAGAGACGAAACGGGAAAAGATTATGCGATTTTTACAGGCGACACGCTGTTTCTCGGCGACGTAGGCCGCCCCGATCTGGCAGTGAAGACAGACTTGACGAGGGAAGATTTGGCCGGCTATCTTTTTGATAGTTTGAGAAATAAAATCATGCCGCTCGCCGACGACGTCATTGTCTATCCCGGACACGGAGCCGGAAGTGCCTGTGGTAAAAAAATGAGCAAAGAAACCGAAGGCAGTCTAGGCGATCAGAAGAAATATAATTATGCTTTGAAAGCCGACATGACCAAAGCTGAATTTGTCAAAGAAGTGACCGAAGGGCTGGTTGAGCCGCCGCAGTATTTCCCGAAAAATGCGGTGATGAATAAAATGGGCTACGAAAGTTTCGACGACATTTTGCAAAAAGGACTCACCAAACTGAGCGTGCGTGCCTTTAAAGCTGCTTGGGAGGGCGAAGAGGCGCTGGTCATTGACACGCGCAATGAAGCAGAATTTGCAAAAGGATTCACCCCCGGTTCTATTTTTATTGGTATCGAGGGTTCGTTTGCTCCCTGGGTGGGCGCTTTGATACCCGACCTGAAAATTCCAATTTTATACATCGCCGACCCGGGTAAAGAAGAGGAAGTGGTCACGAGACTGGCTCGCGTGGGTTATGATAATCCGATTGGCTGTCTGGACGGTGGTTTTGAAGCCTGGAAAGCAGCCGGCGAGGCGGTGGAAACGCTCGAAGAAGTCAACCCTGCTCAACTTGCAGAATTGTTTAATAAAGAAAAAATCAATCTTTTGGATTCGCGTAAAGAAAGCGAGTATATGGCCGAACACATAGAAGGCGCGGTAAATTTTCCGCTGGATTTTATAAACAAAAACATGCACATGCTCAACCGGGATGAAAAATATTTCATCCACTGTGCCAGCGGTTACAGGAGCGTCATAGCGGCGTCAATTCTAAAATCGCGCGGTTTTGAAAATGTCGTAAACGTCCGCGAAGGCTTCAAAGGCTTGCAACTTACCAATCTTAAACGCACCGAATACGTTGAGCAGGCCACCGAATTATAGTCGTTTGATAGCGTCAGGATTCTTGGTTTGAATTCCTATAGGGGCTGTTCGTTTTCGGACAGCCCTGTTTTTTTAAAACTATTTGTTTCGATGTTGAAAAGTGTTGAAAATATTTTAGTTGATATTTTTTTGATGAAAATCAAATTGTTTACTTTTGACGCTCGTAATAGAACCTAAATTAACTAACT
>CALMIT010000484.1 GCA_937864255.1 uncultured Saprospiraceae bacterium | reverse complement strand
TTGTGGTCAAGTCTGTCCGAAAGCCCCAGATAATCCAGCAATTCTTTAGCTCTGGCTTCGGCTTCTTTTACAGATTTTTTTTGAATGAACGCCGGAATACACACATTTTCGAGCGCTGTAAATTCGGGCAAAAGGTGATGAAATTGAAAAACAAAACCAATTTGTTCATTTCGAAAAGCACCCAGTTGGCGGGCGCTCATGCCGTTCACCTTTTTTTCATTGATGATAATTTCGCCCTCGTCCGCATTGTCCAGCGTGCCCAAAATATGCAGCAGCGTACTTTTTCCCGCACCCGATTTGCCGACAATGGAAACGATTTCACCCTTTTTGATGTGCAGATGCACACCTTTCAAAACATGCAGACTGCCGTAAGATTTGTGAATATTTTTGGCAATAATCATCTTTCAAACGAAATTTTGCCAAAGGTAAAATTTTAGAAATAAGAAAGATTGCCCCGCCCGATAATTAGCGGCAAAAGGCAATCTTTCTCAATTTTTAGTGGCTCAGCACTACTTTTTCAAATGCAGCCGTGCCGTTTTCAAAATCAATTTTTAAAATATAAACACCTTCCGGCATCCGGGATGTGTCAAGTTCAAAAAAAGAAGCAGCCGCCTGTTGATTCAAAACCAGCCGCCCCGAAACGTCCGTCAACTGCACCGAGCGGATATTTTGACCAGAAAGTATTTTTATAAAATCGCCTGCGGGATTCGGATAGATCAGCATTTGGTTGGTTTTCTGCGGAGTTTCCGGGACTTCCAATGAATTGAAAGTCTTTTGAAAACTTTCAAAATCGTTAAATTCGTTTTGTCCGGCTTGAGCGGCAAGCCCCTGGCAAAATGGCGGCGGGAGTACAATCACCAGCACATTTGTAGTTTCCGACCTGCCGTCGGGCAATGTGGCTGTCACCTTGTAACTGGTCGTCCGCACTGGCGAAGCGACAGGATTCGGACAGTCGGTGCAACTCAAACCGGCCGCCGGTTCCCAGCGAAAGGAAGCGCCTGTTGCCGGAAGTACGCTCAGCCTTTTTGAGCTTCCTTTGCAAACTACGTGCACCGGACTGATTTTATAAAAACCCAACCCGATGTCAAAACAAGTATCAAAACGGCAGCCCGTCTGCCGGTCGAAAGCTTCCATGCAGTATTCGCCAAAACCAAGTTGCGTGCGCGTTTCGCCGGTGATATTGCCATCCTGCCATTTTATTTCCACCTCCTCGTAGCCGGGACTGGTCAGTTCAATTTTACCGCCCAATCCGCCAAACCAGATGGGCTGCTCGATATTTGCACCAAAAACCGGGCGGAGTTTTACATGAAAAATTCTGTCGCCGGATTCAATACACCTCCCGATTCCTCTGCACTGAAAAGTCAGGGTATGCGCACCCAAGCCTGCTTTGAAAGGACTGAAAAAACGATTGTTTATTACACCCTGCCCTGTCCAAACGCAGGTAGTATCAAGCGCATACGGGAGGAAAATAGCCGGCTGATCTACACAGAAATACCGCTCTGTTTGCGGTATTTCAAAATTGAGACAGCGGCGGGTGGTACAGGTATTTGTGGTCTCCACAAAGCATTCAGGATTTTGACCAACCGCGTTGACCGTGAGCGTGACCGTTTCTTCCGGCATCAGCCCCGTGAGCGTCAGACTGTTATTTTGAGTGATCAAAACCGAATCGGGCGGCCAGGCAGACGAGGTGATTTCATAAAAGTCCACATTGCCTGCGACATTCCAATAATATTCAATTCGGTCGCTTTTGGGCTCGCATTGAAGGACGGGCGCGTACAGCCCGCCGCCCACTGTCAGCCATTTGCTTTCAATATTGGAAAGGCAGCTGCCGGATTTTATTTGCAAGGAAATTTTTTCCAAACCAATCCGATTGAATTTAATTTGATAAGGTCCCGTGCCGCTGCCCGAAAGCACGCGCCCGCTGCCAAAGTCCCACAAAAACTCCGCGCCCGGAGGTGCCGTGCCTGTAAATTCGACCTCGCCGGGCTGAGAGGAACAAGTATTGTCGGGCATTGAAAAAGAAGGATTTGCCAGAAAGCCATCCCGCTCCACCAAAACAGGCACCACACAACTTGTCTGGGTCTGGTTGTCCAAAAAAGTCAGGACATATTCGCCGGGCAGGCAAACGGTGGGCGTTAGCGAGTTCGCGCCGCTTTGAATGATGCCTTCCTCCGTTGACCACTCAAATGAAAGATTCGGATTGGGTTGCGCCAGTGAAACTGCAATTTGTGTGCAACCGCTTCCGTCACAATTCAGCGGAAGTCCTCCGTCCGAACTTACTTCAATGGTATTTTCCACGTCCACTTTCAACATTAGAACACTATCACAGCCATGTACGGTGGCATCGGGAAGTATAATTTGATGTTGTCCGGAATCGGAAATTACATTAGTGCCTATTTTTTTCACGGCTCCATTGCATAACCGAAGCGAATCGAAACCAGGAACTTCGGGGTAAGCCAAAAAGCTGAATTGTAAAACAGAATCACAAATTCCCGGATCGAAAGTATTCTGATTTATCTGGGGCGGAAGTTCTCCCGGACAATAAAATACAGGCGGATAAATAATTGGCTGAGAGTTTATAACAGCAACAGGAAACAAGGAAAAACCCTGGGGAAAGCATGGATTCGCAGCTGTACATCGAATAACGCCCGAACCGGTGCTATTCCATTGCACCAGTATCCGCCTGGTGCCCTGACCGGCAAGAATTTTTCCAAAAACGGGTAATGCCCAGGTATAATTT
>CALMIT010000483.1 GCA_937864255.1 uncultured Saprospiraceae bacterium | reverse complement strand
ATATCATCCACTTCGTCGCTATCGCAAAAATCGGTTATTTCAAGAATGGTCTCATCAGTCACCGGGGATTTTGAAATTCTAAATTCCAGAAATTCATCTTCGTCCGCATCCAGCCATTTAAATTTTATACGCTCTTCTTCGATGTCGTCCACCATTTCGGCCACTTCATCCGCACCCCTCCATGAAAATGTGTAATAGTCGCCCTGAATATCCACGCCGTCGCAAAACCATCTGACCAGACACGCAGGCGTAGTCAAAAACTGGTACAAGATGGTCGGTGAAGCTCTAAACAAAAATTCAATATCGAGTTGAACTCTTTCCATGCTGGCGACATTTTATGAACGGAAAAAATGAAATGATTTTCAGAGGTTTGAAAATTAATTTTTTTATAAACTATTCTTTCAAATCCTTCCTGCTTCAGGCGGGCGCAATAAAAAATAAAATTTTGATTTTTCCAAACATCATAAAACGATTTTACAGAAAACCGGATTTTTACAAAAAACAAGCACAGTAAAGAAATACATAAAAACACTTTCACCTATACTAAAAATTCAAATATTTCATAATACTTGACTTGCCGTTATTTTGAACCTAATTTTGTGGGCGCTTTTGTAGCCAACAAATTCCTCAAAAACCGCGAATGCGCATCAAAAGCACGTAAATCATTCATTCTCAAAGAGATAATTCCCAATCCCATTCATATCCTCCCTAAAACCCGCTGAAAGCGTGTATAATTTTTTATTGCAATAACTACAAAAACTGTCATTTTGCATGAGACAACTCAAGATCACTAAGTCAATTACGAATCGGGAAAGTCAGTCGTTAGAAAAATATTTACAGGAAATCGGAAAAGTGGATCTCCTGACTCCGGAGGAGGAAGTAGATTTGGCAAAAAGAATCAAACAAGGCGACCAGGTAGCGCTTGAAAAACTTACCAAAGCTAACCTCCGCTTTGTGGTATCGGTGGCAAAACAGTACCAAAATCAGGGTTTGTCGCTCAGCGATCTTATCAACGAGGGCAATCTGGGACTCATCAAAGCTGCCCAAAGATTTGACGAAACACGCGGTTTTAAATTCATTTCCTACGCAGTGTGGTGGATTCGCCAGTCAATCCTTCAGGCATTGGCGGAACAATCACGCATCGTCAGGCTTCCACTTAATAAAGTAGGCTCGCTTAACAAAATCAATAAAGCATTCTCCGAACTTGAGCAGGAGTACGAACGCGAGCCCTCGCCTGAAGAGTTGGCTGATATGCTTGAAATACCTACCGAAGAGGTAGAAACTACCCTGGGCGTCGCTGCGCGCCACGTTTCTATGGATGCGCCATTTGTGGACGGAGAGGATAATTCGCTGCTTGATGTTTTGGAAAATTCGGGTACGCCAGGTACGGACACTGATCTGGAATACACCGAATCACTGCGCCGCGAAATTGAAAGATCGCTTTCGACGCTGACCGACCGGCAAATGGACGTTATCAAGCTATATTTCGGAATCGGCGTGGAGCACCCGATGTCGCTGGAAGATATCGGCGATAAATTCGGGCTTACGCGCGAGCGCGTGCGGCAGATAAAAGACAAAGCCATAAACAAGCTCCGCTCTCAAAATCGCAGTAAACTGCTCAAACACTACCTGGGTTCATAAATAGAAAAATTTTTACAAGAAAGGCGCTTCGGAAATTATTTCGGAGCGCCTTTCTTGTTTTTTTAACCTTTCATTAT
>CALMIT010000482.1 GCA_937864255.1 uncultured Saprospiraceae bacterium | reverse complement strand
TCCCTGCCGTTCGCGCGTTTTATGGAATAAGTGAAGGTGATTTTTCGGAGTCCGTAATCATCGCTGGTTTCGCCGGCAAAATATTGCAGGCGGCGGTCGGTGCTGTCTTTAAACTGCTCCACGCTGATAGCCGGATACTGGTCGGGAATGACCGTGAGCGAATAGCCGATGCTGTCGCCGTTGGGCACATTTTTATTGGCTACAAAAATTTTGTATGTCTCGTCTTTCGAGGCTCTTTTTTGGAAAGTAAAAAGATTATCGCCGCTCCGCTTTGCATCCGAAAAATCAGGCTCCGTCAAAACGAATAAACAGGTTTTCCGTGTTTTCTGCATCAAAAAGCCAATTGATATTCGTGCCTTCGGGGATGACCAAATCGCCCACGCTTTGCAAATCTTCATCCGGTCGGCCGGTGTAGGCGGGATAATCCAGCTTCACCTCAAAACTGGTTATGTTCGGCTTTTTCAAAACTTCCAAAGTCAGACTTTCCGAAGCCACCTTGCCGGAAAAAAGCCGGAAATCCACATTTTTCGCCACATTACTGAATTTGTACAAAAAGGTACTCGCGTCTTCTTTCGTGAGCCGGTATTGCACATTGTCGAAGTCAATAAAAATATCGTTGGGCAAGGCCTCGCCGTCCACTTTCACTTTCAAATCGTAGTCGGCATATTGAATTACTTCCAGGTTTTCTTTATCCACAACAAAGCGAAAAGGCGCGGGGCGTTCAAACTCGCGGTCGTTCTCAATCAACCGCAAAGTACTGTCGGTAATCAGGCTCGAATTCACAAATAAAATCAGAATGAGCAGTAAAAGCGGCGGAAGTGAATATTTTAAATATTTGCGGTTTTGTCCGAGGTCAATGGCCGATTTGAAAGGTACGAGTTTGATTTCTTCCGTTTTCTGATTGACGCTGGCAAAAAGCAAATCCTGGTCGGGATGCTGATCTGCCTGGTGTTTTAATTGCAACACATTGAGCAGTTTATCTTTCACATCCCCAAAATGATTCCCGACGATGGTGGCTGCCTGTTCATGCGAGATGACTTTTCCGAGGTGGAAATAATGGAGCAGCGGTTCAAAAATCCACCTGCCGAGCGCGAGCGCGCTGATACCGACGAAAGACCAAAACATCACCTTGCGCACGTCGGAAGAAAAATAAAAATAGTGTTCCAAAAAATTAAGTCCCAAAAACAGCACCAACAACAAAGCGAGGCTGTATAAGCTTCCGCGAATCAACTGATTGAGGTAAAATTTGCGGATGAACGCATCCAGCTTTTCAATCAGTTGGGTATAATTATTTTTTTCTGACATAGCAGCGATTATTTTTCAATTCTAAAATCTTATAACCTCGGATCGAAGAAAAATGATTCAACCGCAGTTATTTCTATTTTCTCAAAATCAGGGTGGCTCGTGTTTATTAAATAGTTTCGTTCATTAATTATAATAGCGGACGGAACAGACAGTACACATGAAGCATTTCTTAAGAGCCATTCGTCACCTTTTAATCGACATTTTGTGTATCCTTCCTCTCCAAAAACATTCCAGCCTGGTTCCATATCCTGTAAATTAACTATTTCAAAAACTAAATCGTCCGGTATATGTATCACCATAGTTTTGAAATTTTCTTCACTACCTCTGCCTCTTCTATGTACCAAGTTCTCCAAGCAAGCTAAAGCTCTTGATGACGCAGCATAGATTACATTTCCTTTTGAATTCCAGCGCGCAGGAAGACCTGAAGCGACTAAATTATTTGACCATTTTTCAAGAGTGATCCTGAAAACTTCCATAAAATCAGGCAGTGGCCCCAAATTCAATTCTTTTCAATTCTTCGTATATCAAATCTATACCGGTCGAAGTTTTTAAAAGATTGAGATAGGGGATTGTTTTAGAAAATTCATAAGAGGAATCGCTAAGCCAGCTATTAAATTCTTTCGCGGACTCAAAAAGTTCAATTCCAAGTTTATACAGTTCAATTATTTTTACTATTCTTTCTTTAAGTGCTGTAGGAAGCACTTTGACATTGTCTATATATTGGTTGAATAAGTCAGTAGGTATTTCAAAAATTTGTTCAGATAAAATGTTTTTTGAAAGACCTGTTAGCACCAGTAATTCTTCCAACAAAGTTGCATTATTACCGGATTGACTAACGGAAGCCAGAATTTCAGCTTTGGATAAAACAGTGTGAGTATAATCTTTTTTAGTCTTTCTAATTCTTAACTCAGGTGCAGTATTTCCTTTTGCGTGGTCTCTTATGGGGCTGATCACGACCTCTCCAATCCTACTGCTTGAAGATTTTTTCTTCTGAGTTCCTGTTTTTATTATTTTTTCCTTGCCCATTTTTATGAAATTATTCAAACAGACTTTACAAAAGTCTAAAGTTAAGTCAAATGAAATTGTAGAATGACAAACGACATTCTCAAAGAAAAGTTTTCCTTTAAAATGTTGCTTTCGAGCCCTTTTTTAGCAGGCTCGAAAATAAACCACTTTGCCCTCGGTAGCAATTTTCTTTTTGTTAAATGCCGCCGTTTCAGCATTTTGGGGACGTTTAGCGAAAGCTGAAAGTCAATTACTTCCAATGACCCGGTGCTTTTTTTTATGGATCGTATTTTTTGTTTTTTTGCTGCACGCAAGCGCGCAGCACCGGCTCGTTTGCGTGTCCGACAACAAAATCGTTTTTGAAAAAACAGCATTGCCGGAAAATTTCCCGGATGCAGCAGCCGCCAAAAAGGCGCTGGAATCCGCAGTCGCCGAATTGCACCGCCGCGCTTACCCGGAAGCTTCGCTCGACAGTCTCAGCCAGTCCGATAGTTTGACTTTTGCAGTGTTGCACATCGGACCGACTTATACAATCGCTTTTTTAGAAAATGGCAACGTCAATCCCGCTTTCCTGGAAAGCGCCGGTTTTCGGACGGCTAATTTTAAAAACAAGCCGTTTAACTATCAGCAAATCAGGCAGTTGCAAAATCGCCTTTTGGAAATTTATGAAAACGCGGGCTACCCCTTTGCACAAATCCGGCTCGACAGTTTTTTTATAAAAAAAGACACGCTTGGCGCAAAAATTTTTGCCGATCCGGGCAATCTCGTCACCGTCGGCAAACTCGAGACGCAGGGCGAAGTGAAAATAGCCCCCGCTTTTTTGGAAAATTACCTCGGCATTCATCCCGGCGACATTTTCAACCGGAGCAAAATTCTGAATATCCAAAACCGGCTCCGCGAGTTGCCTTTTTTGCAGGAAAGTGAAAATCTGCGGGTGCAATTCGTAGGCGACCGCGCCGAGATTACGCTGTTTTTGAAAAAAAAACGCGCCAGCAGGTTTGATTTCCTGATCGGTGTCTTGCCCAATAATGCCGAACTCGGCCGCCTGCTGATCACCGGCAGTTTTACCGGCGAAATGCATAACCAGTTTGGTCTCGGCGAGCGCATTTTCCTGGAATTTGAAAGCCTCCGACCCGACACGCGCGAACTGCAACTGGCTTTGAATTACCCTTTTGTGTTTGGCTCGCCTTTTGGTGCCGACCTGCAATTTCAATTGTACAAACGCGACACCAGCTACCTCGACGTGTTTTTCGACGCCGGCGTGCAATACACGCTGGAAGGCGCTTCTTATCTGAAAGCTTTTTGGCGGCAAGCCAATTCCAGTCTTCTGAGCGTGGATTCGGCTGCGCTGGTGAACAGCCGCCGGTTGCCCGCTGCGCTTGACATAAACAACACGGCGCTCGGACTTGAATACGCCCTCAACCGACTCGACTATCGCTTCAATCCGCGAAAAGGTTGGACTTTGAAATTGCGCGGCAGCGCTGGTATCAAACGTATCGAACGCAACAACAAAATCCTCGACCTGAGCGATCCCGCCGCGCCGGAATTTGATTTCGGGAGTTTGTACGACAGCCTTGCGCTGCGCTCTTTTCAATACCGCGCGGAGTTGAGTGCGGCTTTTTTTGTTCCGGTTTTGAAAAGTCAGGCTATCAAAACAGCCCTGCAATCCGCTTTTATTTTTGCCGACGCGTCCGTTTATTTCAATGAACAATACCGCATCGGCGGCAACCGGCTGCTGCGTGGCTTCGATGAAGAGTCGGTTTTTGCGACCAACTATACCATCGCCACGCTCGAATGGCGGCTGCTGACCGGGCAAAACAGTTATTTATTTGCTTTCGGCGACGCCGCGTATATACAAAACAAAACCCAAACTACCGACGAGACCGATTTTCTTTACGCCTTCGGCGCCGGACTTACGCTGGATACGAACGTGGGCGTTTTTGGTATCAGCTACGCGCTCGGCGCGAGCAGCGGGCTTCCGCTCAATCTCCGCTCCGGCAAAATTCATTTTGGGTACGTGAGTTTGTTTTGAAAGTATGCATTGAAAAAATACCAAAAATTATTCACCATCCTTCTCTCTAAAATAATCGCCCGCCATTCTTTACTTTTGCCGCCGATTTTTTAAAAAATACTTTTCAAAAAAAACTACACAAGGCAAATGGCTGAGAAAATCATCTTTTCGATGTCGGGCATAAGCAAGACTTACCCACCCAGCAAGCAGGTTTTAAAAAATATCTGGCTTTCCTTTTTTTACGGCGCTAAAATCGGCGTACTCGGCTTGAACGGTTCGGGCAAATCCACTTTGCTCAAAATTATCGCCGGACTGGATCAAAACTACGAGGGCAAAATAGAATTTGACGGCACATATAAAATTGGCTACCTGCCGCAGGAACCCGAATTGGACAACACCAAAACAGTGCGTCAGATAGTGGAGGAAGCTGTGTCGGGCATCGTCAATCTGCTCAAAGAATACGAAGACGTAAATATGAAACTCGCCGAACCGATGGACGACGACGAGATGATGCGCCTCATCGAGCGCCAGGGCGAATTGATGGAACAACTCGACCACAACAACGCCTGGGAACTTGACCATCGCCTCGAAACCGCGATGGAAGCGCTCCGCTGTCCGCTCGGCGATACGCCTGTGAAAGTGCTTTCGGGAGGCGAGCGTCGGCGCGTGGCTTTGTGCCGCCTGCTGCTCAGCAATCCCGACATTCTGCTGCTCGACGAGCCGACCAATCACCTCGATGCAGAAAGTATTCTCTGGCTCGAACAATATCTTCAAAACTTCCCCGGCACGGTCATCGCCGTCACCCACGACCGTTACTTCCTCGACAATGTAGCGGGTTGGATTCTCGAACTTGACCGCGGCGAAGGCATTCCCTGGGAAGGCAATTATTCGAGCTGGCTCGATCAGAAAGCCCGCCGACTGGAGCAGGAAGAAAAATCAGAAAGCAAGCGCCGCAAAACCCTGGAGCGGGAGTTGGAATGGATAAGAATGGGGCAGAAAGCCCGCCAGGCAAAGGGCAAGGCGCGTTTGAATGCGTATGAAAAATTAGCCGGCGAGGAAGGCAGAGAAAAAGAGGCAAAGCTCGAATTGTTTATACCGCCCGGACCACGCCTGGGCGATGTGGTGATAGAAGGAAACGGACTGAGCAAAAGCTACGACAATCGTGTGCTTTTTGAAAATTTCACTTTTTCCATCCCTAAAAATGCGGTGGTGGGTATCATCGGACCAAACGGCGTGGGAAAAAGTACGCTTTTCAAAATCATCATGGGTAAAGAAAAACCCGACACGGGTAGCATCACCATCGGCGACACTGTAAAAGCGAGTTACGTGGATCAGAGCCACGAAGCGCTTGATCCTGAAAAAACAGTTTATGAAGTGGTGTCGGGCGGAAACGATATTCTGACCGTCGGCAACGTGAGCGTGAATGCCCG
>CALMIT010000481.1 GCA_937864255.1 uncultured Saprospiraceae bacterium | reverse complement strand
ACTTTCGGATTGAACGCGCTTTTGGGCGTAACGGCACGCTTTTAAGAATGTTTAAATAATGGCTTATTTAAGATTAATCAGGTATAAAAATCTGCTGATTGTGTTGCTCACCCAGGTTTTGATGCAATACCTGATTCTGACGCCGGCGCTGGAAGCAACAGGAAAAGAACCAGTTTTAAACGGGTTTCATTTTGCGCTACTCTGCCTTGTGACGCTTATCATCACTGCCTCCGGCTTTATTATCAATGATTTGTTTGATCAGGAAATTGACCGGGTCAATAAACCCGATGAATTAATTATCGGCCCGCGCATTTCTCCTGATACGGCGAAAAAAATGTACCACGTCCTCAATATTATCGGCGGAATTTTGGCGCTTTGGCTCTCCGTGGAAATAGGCAAACCCTTCTGGTTTTTAATTTACCCGGTGGCTGTTTTTGGTTTGTGGCTTTATTCCAGATTTTTAAAAAAACTGTTCCTGTGGGGAAATTTTGTCGTGGCTGCTTTTTGTGGCGGCGTTTCGCTGGTTTTATTGCTGCCGGAATTGGATTCATATTTTCAAACCGGGAGCATTTCTCCCGAAAATCCGGTACGGCTTGGTTTTTTGATAATTGCGTTTTATAGCCTTTTTGCATTTCTCACCACTTTTTTAAGAGAGGTTATTATGGATTTGGAAGACATGGAAGGCGATCAGGCAGACCACCGGCGCACGCTCCCGCTGATTTCGGGCGTCGGGAATGCCAAAATTGTAGCCGTCGTCACCGGGTTTTTAATAATTCTGCTATGCGCCCTGATTTGGTCTGCTTCATCGTTGATTGGTGGAAATATTCCGGCTATCATAATTTTCTCCATTTTCAACCTGCTGCTACTTTTATCCATCTATAAAATCTTCACAGCCGAAATCAAGCAGCACTATGGTACAATAAGCACGCAAATAAAAGTACTCATGCTACTTGGATTGCTCTTCGCTTTCACTCTTTGACACTCACCAATCGTGGTATTTTTTAATACCTGAAAACAGTGATTTTTTAAGAAATGTGTTTGTTGTGATCAAGCGCTGATTTTGTTATAAAAAAACGGGAAAGAAGTTTGACATAGAGGGTTATCCCCTCGAGAGCATAAAAAGTCTGGTATGAAAAGGGGTATTCTCTTATGGTTGGTTCTCTTGAGAACCTCACTCGCTATTTGTCAATTTCCTGAAAATTTTGAAAGCTACGACTGCGATCGCGATAATGCTGCGGGTTGGTCGTTCAGCTCTTTCTCGTTCAGTTCGATGCAGGCTATCAGCGGTTCCTGTTCTGCCCGAAGCAGTCAACTTTCCAACCCCGCCGGCAATTTTTTCATCATGAGTCCGGCACTTTACTTCGGCGGCTCCACGACTATTTCTTTTGCCTATAAAGTGCTGAACACCTCGTCCAATCCGAGCGCGCAACTGATTCTTGTAGAGGCGAATACGCTGAATGAAACGGTGGTGTGGTCGCAAAATATCAATGCAGGCAATACGACATTTTTTGCAAACCTGAATATAGTGGCAACCGGCAATTATCACATCAAATGGAAAGCATCAGGCAGCGGCGGAGCTTCGCGTTTTTACCTCGATGATATAAGTCTCGCAACGCCGCTTTTGTCAGTGGAATTGAAAAGATTTTTTGCAACTTCCGGCGATGACGGCTTGACAGAGTTGGTCTGGGAAACTGCTTCGGAAGAAAACTGCGAGGGCTTCCAGGTTGAAATTTTGTCCGGTGCGGATTTCCAACCGCTTATTTTTATCCCGGCCTCGGGCGGCGGTATTTACAGAACGCCTGTGGAACTGCCGGCTTTTCGTGAAAACTATTTCCGGCTAAAAATTATAGACTACGACGGCACTTTTTCTTATTCCGAAATTATCGAAATATCGGGGAAAGGAAAACCCGGCTGGCAATGTCTGCCTGCCGACGGAAACCGAACTTTTGAGCTGCGCCATTTTGAAAATGAAGACGAACTGAAAATCTGTCTTTTTGATACGACAGGGAAACTCGTATTTGAAAAAAATATAGAAATACTTTCGAGAGAAAAAACGCTCTTGACGCTTCCCGGCGATTTGACAGCCAACCTGTATTTTTTAAAAATCTTCAATCATTCTAATCAGTTGTCAAAAGCAGTTTTTTTAAAATAGAGTTTTTTGTTTAAAAAATTATTCAAAATTTCTTCTCGACCGTAAAGGAAATTTCAAAATTATTTCAATAATTCCGGCTTATTGATTTAACTTTGATCATCTTCAATCATGAAAATGATCATGGAGCAAAACCTGCTTTACAATTACATTTGGCAAAATGTGAATCCATTTAAAACACCTAAATGAATATGGAGTTACAAGAAAAAAAAGCAGTCATCATCAAATTTGCCGGTGATTCTGGCGATGGTATGCAGTTGACCGGAGGTTTATTTACCAGCGATACAGCGCTGAGCGGGAGCGATCTCGCCACCTTTCCTGACTTTCCGGCAGAAATACGTGCGCCGGTCGGCACCCTCGCGGGTGTCTCCGGTTTTCAGCTTCACTTCGGCAGCACGGAAATTTTTACTCCCGGAGATAATTTCGACGTTTTGGTAGCGATGAATGCCGCGGCGCTCAAAGTCAACATTGATTACGTGAATAAAGGCGGCACTATTATTATCAATGAGGACGGTTTTGATGACAAAAATCTTCGCCTTGCAAAGTATCCCGAAGGTGCAAATCCGCTGGATAACGGCATTTTAAGCGGATTTGAAATTATCAAAATCCCCGTTACGAAATTAACACGGGAAGCGCTCAAAGACGTCGTACTCAGTACAAAGGAAAAAGACCGTTGCAAAAATATGTTTGTGCTGGGCTTTCTGCTTTGGCGTTATAACCGGAATCTTGACTCGACCCTGTCATACCTGCACGCCAAGTTTAAAAAATTGCCGGACATTATGGCTGCCAATGAAATTACGCTGCGTACAGGCTATCATTTCGGCGAAACGGCGGAAGAGTTTACCTCTCGTTTTACGGTGAGACCCGCCCCACTTGAAAAAGGCACTTACCGGAGCGTGATGGGCAATGAAGCGATAGTGCTCGGCTTGATTACAGCTTCACAAAAATCCGGTCTGCCGCTTTTTTACGGGAGCTATCCAATTACGCCTGCATCCAATATTTTGCAGGGGCTTGCAAATCATAAACATTTTGGCGTAAAAACATTTCAGGCGGAAGATGAAATTGCGGCTATCGGCTCGGCAATTGGTGCGGCGTATGGAGGAAATCTTGCGGTGACCGGCACCTCCGGGCCGGGTATGGCGCTGAAAGGAGAAGCTATGGGATTGGCGTTGATGCTCGAATTGCCATTGGTGATTATCAACGTACAAAGAGGCGGACCATCTACCGGTCTGCCTACGAAAACGGAACAGGCGGATTTGTTGCAGGCTTTATATGGACGCAACGGAGAAAGCCCCGTGCCTGTTATCGCCACAAAAACTCCGGCAGATTGCTATGAAACAACCATCGAGGCTTGCAGAATAGCCGTTCAACACATGACGCCGGTTATTTTGCTGAGCGACGGGTATATCGCCAACGGGGCTGAGCCATGGAAATTTCCAAAAGCTGCCGACATTCCGGAAATCAAAGTTGGTTTTGCATCAAAGAAAGACAGCGAAGAAGTTTTTTTACCTTATAAACGAGATGAAAATCTTGTGCGCGAGTGGGCTATCCCCGGCGCCGCCGGACTCACTCACCGCATCGGAGGTTTGGAAAAACAGGCAGACACGGGAAACGTCAGTTACGACCCTGCTAACCACGAATACATGGTGAAAATCAGGGAGGCAAAAGTGGAAAAGATAGCAGATTTTATTCCGCCGCAACAAATAGAGTCCGGTGCTGAAAAAGGGAAGGTGCTTATTTTGGGCTGGGGTTCCACTTTTGGCGTCTGCGCTTCGGTAGCGCGGCGTATGCTTGATGAAGGGTGCTCGGTCAGTCACGCACATCTGCGTTATTTAAAACCTTTTCCGAAAAATTTGGGGGTACTGCTTTCAAATTTTGAAAAAGTAATAATCCCCGAAATCAACAACGGACAACTTTCCAAGGTCATCCGTGACAAGTTTTTGACCCCGGCAATTTCCTATAATAAAATAATGGGAATGCCTATCGCGCATCAGGAACTGTATGATTTTGTAAAGTCCATTTATTAAAAAAATCTTTTAAAAGATATATAATGACGACTCTTTCATCCAATGGCGACGGCCCGATTCAATTGAAAGCAAAGGATTTTGCTACCGATCAGGACGTGAGGTGGTGTCCGGGCTGCGGCGATTATTCTATTTTAAAGCAAGTCCAAAGTGTGTTTGCAGACTTGGGAAAAAACCGGGACAATGTAGTTTTTGTGTCTGGCATCGGCTGCTCATCCCGCTTTCCGTATTACATGGAAACCTACGGAATGCACAGCATTCACGGTCGCGCGCCAGCCATCGCCGCCGGTTTGAAAATGGCAAATCCAGGATTGGATATTTGGGTCATCACGGGCGACGGCGACGGACTGTCTATCGGCGGCAATCACCTGCTGCACGCCATACGGCGGAATTTCAATCTGAAAATCCTGCTTTTTAATAACCAGATTTATGGACTGACAAAGGGACAATATTCGCCGACTTCGGAAATTCATAAAAAAACGGTGACGACTCCGATGGGTTCTATTGACCATCCGCTGAATCCGCTGATGTTTGCTTTGGGAGCCAATTCCACATTTATTGGCAGGACGATGGACCGTGATCCGAAGCATTTGCAGGAAATGATAAGACGCTGCGACGCGCATCAAGGCACGACTTTTCTCGAAATTTATCAGAATTGTAATATTTTCAATGACGGCGCTTTTTTCACCTTTACCGAAAAAGAATCGAAGCCGGAACACACCATAATACTGACCCACGGGCAGCCGCTTGTTTTTGGACATAATCAAAATATGGGCATCCGGCTCGACGGCTGGAAACCAGTGATCGTGGATTTGGAAAAGGATGGATTTTCAAAAGACGACCTTTGGATACACGACGAAACCGACCAGGTGAAAGCATTCATTTTGACCAAAATGTTTGATGATCCTTCCGGCGAAAATGCTTTACCCAGACCTTTCGGCATCTTTTTCCAATCTGCCCGTTCCTGTTATGAGGCTTTGCTTTTTGAACAAATTGACGAGGCTAAAAAGGCGAAACCGGGATTTGATCTTGATAAATTAATTGCAGGCAGCCAGACCTGGGAGATAGCCTGAGTACGTGCGAGAATGCTGCCATGAAATGCTTAACCATAAAACCCAGATTTTATGAGTCATCATCTTGTTGCTATTTTTGGCGGGGCGGTGTCGGGCGCGGAAGCCGCTTATCAACTCTCACAGAGCGGCATACAATCCATTGTTTTTGAACAGAATAAATTGCCTTACGGCAAAATAGAAGACGGCCTGCCCAAGTGGCACGCCAAACTCCGAGACAAAGAAGAAAACAACATTAATGAGAAACTGAGCAATGCAAACGTAACCTTCGTACCCTGCGTCAGGCTCGGACAAGACATTGATTTTGAAGATATTGCAAAAAACTGGGGCTTCAGCGCCATCCTCCTGGCCACCGGCGCCTGGCGCGATCGCCCGCTACCCATCGAGGGAGTTGACCTTTTTATAAATAAAGGACTCTACTATCAAAATCCGTTCATGTACTGGTTTAATCATTTTCATGAGCCGGGTTATCAGGGGCAAAATTTTGATGTGAAAGACAGAGCGTTGG
>CALMIT010000480.1 GCA_937864255.1 uncultured Saprospiraceae bacterium | reverse complement strand
AAAGGAATAGTATCTCTTACCTCGGCGACTTTGGTCCAGCGCATCCCGCCATTCACGGTTTTATAAATATGAAATCTTTGTTGAAATCCAAACCCTGTTTGTCCGTTGATGAAGCTGTAATACCTTAAATTGGGTCTGGAGGAGGAGTTGTAATAAATGGTATCCCAATACATACCGGAATCAAAGGATTTGAGTAAAAATTTATTGGTATAAACCCAGACGGTATCTTTAACGTTAATTAAATTGTTTACTCTGTTGCCGCCGGAAGTATCTCTATCCAGAAAAATAATATCCCAGGTATTTCCACTGTCTTGGGATCTTATCAAATAAGAAGTGTCATTATCACCGCTTATTTCCAAATAAACAAAAACAGTTGAATCGTTAGTGATATTGATATCAATTATTTGCAAGTCGTCGTTGCGCTCTGTTCCCGGGAAATTGATTTCCTCCCAGCACTGCCCCCAAGCTCTCCCGCCGGAAAGCAAAACCAATAAAAAGCAAAATGAGGTGGTAAGATTTTTTTTCATGGCAAAAGGATTAGTTTTTTTGAAAAGAAATGTCCGTCGTATTCAAAGCGTAAAAAATAAACGCCGGGGCGGAGCGCAGCGGCATCCAACCAATAACGGTTGTCGGGCAAAACAACCTCCGAAGGCAGCGGAAGCGGGATAATCCTGCCCTGCACATCGGTCAGTTTCAGGCGCGCAACTTCCATCAACTTTTCGCTTTGTATCCAAAATCCTTCCCTCGTCGGGTTGGGATAAATCTGCACGGGGCTGGCAGATATAACAGTTTGCGTAGAAACCGTTTTTTCGGTGCGAAAGCTGAAAGAACCACAATTCGGTTGTTCGTCTTTTGGTCCGTAAGGCGTGATTTGGATAAAAACGGTCGTATCGAAGGGCAAAACAGGAAGCACAAACGAGGTATCGAATCCCACATCGGTTTTTTGTAAAATATCTGTAGCGCCTTGCGCGGTACCGATGCCGAGATAAAAACCCACCGAACAGCCTCGCGGCTTTGTCCAATGAATGGTGTCTCCGCTTTTGATGATAGCGTCGGGTAAATGACTGGTAATTTGAAAATTACAATCGGGAAGTTCGGGTTTGTATCTGAACAGCAGCCCCGGATTAAACATGCCTGCAAAACCAATGGAATCTCCCCAAAAATCCAGAGAAATAAATTCGTTAGTAGTTATCTGGCTCCTGAATTTTTGCAAAATGGTGAAAGATTCCCCTTTATCACGGGTAAAAAAAATTGCGGCATCAAGTCCCCAACCTCCGACAAGCCAGGCGCGACTTTCGTCCAATGGTTTGAGATTCCTTACCTGCATCCCGCTTGTCAGTCTTTTATAAAACCAGGTAGCTCCCGTGTCCTGACTAAGATACCAGGAACCCGACGGAGCTCCTGTACCGGTAAATAATATATTTGAAGAATCAAAACAAACTCCTGTGCGAAGGTTATCAAAATAAAAAGGGTGTTTGACAAAATCCCAGGTGGCCCCTCCGTCATTGGTTTCTATGATGTGGCTGCCAAAAATCCAGCCTTTGCTTTCATCTTTGAAATAAACACCACCAATATCCCTAAAAGGAATAGTATCTCTTACCTCGGCGACTTTGGTCCAGCGCATCCCGCCATTCACGGTTTTATAAATATGAAATCTTTGTTGAAATCCAAACCCTGTTTGTCCGTTGATGAAGCTGTAATACCTTAAATTGGGTCTGGAGGAGGAGTTGTAATAAATGGTATCCCAATACATACCGGAATCAAAGGATTTGAGTAAAAATTTATTGGTATAAACCCAGACGGTATCTTTAACGTTAATTAAATTGTTTACTCTGTTGCCGCCGGAAGTATCTCTATCCAGAAAAATAATATCCCAGGTATTTCCACTGTCTTGGGATCTTATCAAATAAGAAGTGTCATTATCACCGCTTATTTCCAAATAAACAAAAACAGTTGAATCGTTAGTGATATTGATATCAATTATTTGCAAGTCGTCGTTGCGCTCTGTTCCCGGGAAATTGATTTCCTCCCAGCACTGCCCCCAAGCTCTCCCGCCGGAAAGCAAAACCAATAAAAAGCAAAATGAGGTGGTAAGATTTTTTTTCATGGCAAAAGGATTAGTTTTTTTGAAAAGAAATGTCCGTCGTATTCAAAGCGTAAAAAATAAACGCCGGGGCGGAGCGCAGCGGCATCCAACCAATAACGGTTGTCGGGCAAAACAACCTCCGAAGGCAGCGGAAGCGGGATAATCCTGCCCTGCACATCGGTCAGTTTCAGGCGCGCAACTTCCATCAACTTTTCGCTTTGTATCCAAAATCCTTCCCTCGTCGGGTTGGGATAAATCTGCACGGGGCTGGCAGATATAACAGTTTGCGTAGAAACCGTTTTTTCGGTGCGAAAGCTGAAAGAACCACAATTCGGTTGTTCGTCTTTTGGTCCGTAAGGCGTGATTTGGATAAAAACGGTCGTATCGAAGGGCAAAACAGGAAGCACAAACGAGGTATCGAATCCCACATCGGTTTTTTGTAAAATATCTGTAGCGCCTTGCGCGGTACCGATGCCGAGATAAAAACCCACCGAACAGCCTCGCGGCTTTGTCCAATGAATGGTGTCTCCGCTTTTGATGATAGCGTCGGGTAAATGACTGGTAATCTGAAAATTACAACCAGAAAGTCCGGGTTTGTATCTGAACAGAAATCCCGGATTAAACGTACCTGCAAAACCAACGGAATCTCCCCAAAAGTCCAAAGAAATAAATCTTGAAGGATTTATTGGTCCTCTAAATTTTTGGGAAATAGTAAAAGATTCTCCTTTATTTCTGGTGAAAAAAATTGTACCATCAAGTCCCCAATTTCCGACAAGCCAGGCGCGACTTTCGTCCAATGGTCTGATATCCCATACCTGTATCCCGTTTGCCAGTCTTTTATAAGACCAGGTAGCACCTGCATCCTGACTAAGATACCATGAACCTGACGGATTACCTGAGCCGGTAAATAATATATTTGAAGAATCAAAACAAACTCCTGTGCGAAGGTTATCAAAATAAAAAGGGTGTTTGACAAAATCCCAGGTGGCCCCTCCGTCATTGGTTTCTATGATGTGGCTGCCAAAAATCCAGCCTTTGCTTTCATCTTTGAAATAAACACCACCAATATCCCTAAAAGGAATAGTATCTCTTACCTCGGCGACTTTGGTCCAGCGCATCCCGCCATTCATGGTCTTGTAAATATGAAACAAATGTTGAAATCCAAACCCTGTTTGTCCGTTGATGAAGCTGTAATGCCTTAAGTTGGGTCTGGAAGAGGAGTTGTAATAAATGGTATCCCAATGCATACCCGAATCAAAGGATTTGAGTAAAAATTTGTTGGTATATACCCAGACGGTATCTTTTACATTGATTAAACGGTTTACCCTATTACCGTTGGAAGTATCCCTGTCCTGAAAAACCAGGCTCCATGAATTACCGAGATCGGTTGATTTAAACAAATAATCATTTACAGCAACATCCTCTTCTACATGAAGAAAAACAGTAGAGTCATTAGTTATATTAATGTCCAAGAGGTACATCACATCATTTTGTCCTCTTATAGGGAAATTGATTTCCTCCCAGCACTGCCCCCGAGCTTTCCCGCCGGAAAGCAAAACCAATAAAAAGAAAAATGTGGTAGTAAGATTTTTTACACTGCGATAAGCAATTTTAGGTGGTATTTGATTTGACATAGCGGTATAGGTTTTCAATTTGCTTCAAAAATAAGCGCTTTGAGACTTCCGGGCAGTTTTTGTTTTTAAGACGATGCGCTTTTAAAGACTTTCTATCCATTTTCTAATCAAACTGATTCCTTCGCGGTGAGGCAGTGTGCGGCCGATTTCGGGCATTCTTATACCCGGATCGTCAGATTCCATCCGGTACAGCAAAATGGATGCATCGGGTTTGCCGGGTACGATATTGAATTGGCGATTGCCTGCCCCGCGCCCCGCAGCTACGGGTGCTTTGAGTATTCCCAGCGCCGTGGGATTGGTTTCCTGATAGTGCAGGAAAAGCCCGGAGGTATTGGCTACGCCTTCCGGGTGGTGGCAGCTTCCGCAGTTGATGTCGAGATAAGCGCGGGCGCGGGCTTCGAGGTCGGCGTCTTCAAAAGAAGCCGCTTTTGCAATCGCTTCTTTGGCTGGCAGGGAGTCAATCAGATGCATAGCCGCCCATTTTTCCAACTGGTGAGCAGCGCCGTCTGAGTAAGAGAAATTTTTGTTGAGCTGTCGTGCCGTAAGTCCGATGGGCGCCATTTTTCCGGCGCGGCTGTGGCAGCTTTTGCATTGATTTACGTTGGGGATGGAATAATTCAGGCGGTGATTCTCGCCTTTTTCGTCTTTCCAGGCGACCGGCTTTGTGCCGCCGGCTACTTCGAGTTCGGCGTCGGTCTGGTCGTCGCGCCACACATAGGTGAGCGCTTTCCAACCTTTTGTTTCGCGCACCAGCAGCCGGGTTTCGAGTATTTTTTTCTGACCATCGGGCTGGTTGAAATCAGCGGGATAAAAGAAGTTTTTTATCAAAACAGCGCCTTCCGGAAATTCGAAAACTTCATTTTGGCGAAAGCCGATTTTTGTGCCGGCGGGGATTTTTTTAAAACGAGCTTTCCTGGCGGAGTCCGAAAAAAACGGGGTGTTGGGG
>CALMIT010000479.1 GCA_937864255.1 uncultured Saprospiraceae bacterium | reverse complement strand
AAGAGGCTCTTGAAAAAGCGCCGCAGCAGTTTGAAAAATGGATGAAAATCCAGACGGAATTTGCTGAAAAGTGGAATAAGTTTTTTCAAAACAACACCACAAAAGCGCCCTGGCTCACGGGTGATTATGCGCCGGAAAATGCTACCAAATACTGGAAAGACAGCTACGACGCCTGGCAAAAATGGACAGACGAGGGTAATCAGTGGATGAAAAAAGAACTGCTGGACAAAATACCTTCGACCATGCAGCCGCATTTCCGCAATTTTGAGGAGATGTATGCCGATTTTTACAAATTCTGGGAGGCGCTGGCCAAAATGATGGAGTTTGGGGTGACCGGCAAAGAGATGCTGGATAAATTCTTTTCACCCAAAGATTACCAGGATTTTGTAAACAAATTCATGGGCTTCAAACCCGTCGGCAATGTTGAAGAAGCACTCGAAAATGCCAATAAATTTTTCAACCGTTACATCGAATACGTTTCGCAATGGACGCCGAATTCGAGTACGATTTCTGAAAATTGGAAACAGGCTCTGGCAAAATGGGGCACAAATGATCTGGGCGGACTTTTCAATGCAATGACGGAAATGAACGAAAACCTGCAAGACGCCATCGCCCCTTATCTGAATGTTGCCGGAAAAGGCAAGGAAGTGGAAATGATCAGACTGGCGCGGGAGATGCAGTTCGGCTATGTAGCGTTTTTGGTGAAAAGTGCGGAGTTGCAGGCAAAAGTGTACGAGGCGGGGCAATATGTTTTGCCGGACGTGTTGAAAAATTTCTACGACGAATATCAAAAGACCAAACAACTTCCTGATTATCAGTCTTTTTTCAAAAAATACATCAATGAATTGGAAAGAGAAATTGAGGAAGTTTTGAAAAGCGACGTTTATTCGAAAATGCAAAATGAAGTCGCCAAAGCCGGTGTGGGTCTGAAAGCGAATGCGGAAAAATTAGCCGAATTGTCGCTCGGTCACCTGCCATTCATCACAAAATCTGAAGGCGACGACATTGCTACCGAGACAGCCGCGCTGAGAAAAAAAATCAGAACTCTGGAAGAAAGACTGGCGGCTTTGGAAACGGGCAACGCTGATAAAAAAAAAGTAAATAACCCAGCTACGCCAAAAATTGCTGCCGGCAAAAAAGAAGATCCGCAGGCTGCTTTGCTAAAAACTATCGGCGCTGTCGCCGGTCGGAAAGATGATTTGAAATTGATAAAAGGCATCGGACCGAAGTTGGAAAATTTGTTGAATTCCCTCGGCATTTTTACCTTTCAGCAAATCAGCAAACTGACCGAAAAAGAATACGATTTGCTGGACACTTTGCTCGATGGTTTTCAGGGCCGCGCAAAACGCGACAATTGGGTGGTGCAAGCCGGTGAATTACTTCAAAAACCGATTTTAAACTGACACCGCAACACTTAACAAAATCATGATGAGTTCTGATAAAATCAGCGACCAGTTGATTCAACAGGTCAATACAGTTTCGGAAGCCATGCGCAATATTTCCGAAATTCAGGAAGTGGATATTGCCACCGCCCCCCGCGAAGTGGTGTGGCAGGACGGCAAAGTAAAGCTCTACCATTTTAACCGTGAAAAATCTGCCCAGGCCAAAACGCCCGTACTCGTTTCTTACGCGCTGGTAAATCGCTGGGAAATGATGGATTTGCAACCAGACCGCAGTTTTATAAGAAGATTGGTGGCGGAGGGAATTGACGTTTATTTGATAGACTGGGGCTATCCTACGAAAGTGGACAGGTACAAAACGCTGGAAGATTACATTCTGGGCAATATCAACGACTGTGTGGATTACATCCGCCAGGCGCATGAAATTGAAAAAGTAAATTTGCTCGGCGTGTGTCAGGGCGGTACTTTCAGCTTGATTTATGCAGCTCTTTTTCCGGAAAAAGTCAAAAACCTGGTAACA
>CALMIT010000478.1 GCA_937864255.1 uncultured Saprospiraceae bacterium | reverse complement strand
CTCAGCGGCGCACCCTGCCTGTGAAGGCGACGAGATTCGGCTTTCTGTTACCCAGCTTGCAGGCGCGACGTACCGGTGGCATGGCTCCGGCAATTTTTCTTCGGATTCTTCTCAGGCGGTTCTTTCTGATGTTACTATCTCTGACGCTGGCGCTTATTATGTCGAAGTGACGGTAGGCGGTTGTACGACGGCTTCACAGGCTACTCAAGTTTTTGTGCAGGCACGTCCCCAGCGCCCTTCTATTGGACAAAATGGCGTTCCGTCCGCGGGACAAAATGTTGAACTGACCGCATCCGGTTTTGGTAATCCCGGCGGGCAGGAAATTTTTGAATGGAATGATTCGGCTACCGGCGTACTGATCGCTACGACCGCTGCTCCCCGTTTTTCTGTTAGCCCTGATGCTGCGCAAACTGGTTTTTATGTAATGATAAACGCGAACGGCTGCCGTTCTCTGGCTTCCGATTCAATGAATATTCAGGTGATTTCTTTGCCAGATGAAGAGGCGATGGCAGGTGAGCGGTTAGTCTATACCTGCGGCGCAGATGAAATTATGCTTGATGCAATCAGCCCGATAATCGCTGTGGGGCATTGGACTTCACTGGGTAGCGCTGAAATAATGCAGCCCGACGAGGCTTCAACTTTCGCGACTAACCTGACACCCGGCGATAACTTCTTTGTGTGGTCTATCGGCATTGAGCCTTGCGGCGATTTTGATACGGATACGGTGCGGGTAATCCACGAGCCGGATTTGATAAATGCTGCCGACGATGTTTTTTCCATAGCGCCGAATGGGAGCATTAACAGCACTTTGTGGCTGGCAAACGACGGTTTGCAAAATTTTGAAAAATGGAATTTACAAATCATCGAGCAGCCCTCGCACGGACTCATTTCAAATGAAAACAACGGTACGCTGACTTACTCGCCGGCTAATAATTACGGAGGTACGGACAGGTTTATTTACAGAATTTGTAATGAAAACTGTCCGGGACAGTGTGAGGACGCGATTGTGACCATTGCCATCGGTGCGCCGGAACCCGAAGATTGCAATATTCCGAATATTATGACGCCGAATGATGACGGCGCCAACGATGTGTTCATCATTGACTGCCTGGAGAATAATGTGGAAGAAAGCTCCCTGCAAATTTTCAATCGCTGGGGCGATAAAGTACTCGATGCGCAGCCGTATCTGAATAATTGGAAAGGTACGTACAGAAATGCGCCATTGCCGCCGGGCACCTATTTCTTTATGTTGAAGTATGTAATTGACGGGAAGGCAAAATCCAAAACAGGTTACCTGACCATCATGCGATGATAAAAGTTCAATGATTTTTTTCTTACGTAAAGGGCAAAACACACTCCCTGACAAAGCGTGTTTTAGCGCTAATTTTTTAAATACAAATGCCCTTTATCACTTTGGCCGGAGGGCCCTATCCCAACCGGCCAATTTTTTTTGAGCGTATCAAAATCTGAAAAGATGAGAAAAATATACCTGCTTTTTCTTTTTACGGCGATGCACTTGGTAAGCGCAAAATCACAAAACGATGTGCAGTTCACACATTTTATGTTTAATAAAATTGGTTATAACCCGGCTTTCGCCGGTAGTGATAAAGTGCTGACTGTCAATGCCATTTACCGGCATCAGTGGTCAGGTGTGGAGGGCGCTCCGCGCACACTCAATGCACACATCCATACGCCTTTTGCCAAAAACCGCTGCGGTATCGGCTTATCACTCACTTCTGATCAGATCGGTATGTTCAATACCACTTTCGTGGAATTAAGCTACGCTTATAAAATTCCATTTGGCAGGAATACGCTGAGTATCGGCGTAAATGGAAGGGTGGAACACGGTCAGATTGACTGGACAAAAGCCAACAGTCTTGACCAGGTAGATGCGCTCATCCAAAATGCAGAATCTTCCGTCACCACGCCAAATTTTGGTTTTGGAGCAGTGTACGGCGGCGAGCGATTTTTTGCGGGCGTTTCGCTCAATCAGCTATTAAACAACAGCTATTTCCAACATATTGATCTGCCCGAAGAGCGAGAATTGAATATGCGCACTATTTATCTGATGGGAGGCGCTGTATTCAATTTAGGTCAAAAAGTAGAATTTCAGCCGGTTCTGCTGGCCAGCTACAACAGAAATGCACCTTTTGATTTGGATATAAATCTGGGCTTTACTTTTGTTGACGCCTTTTTTGCGGGACTTTCTTACCGACTCGACGATTCAGCGGATTTGTTGCTGGCTTATCAGATTACAAAACAATTCAGGCTGGGAGCAGCTTATGATTTTACAATCTCGGAGCTTTCGCAGGCAACATCCGGTTCATTTGAAATAATGATGCAATACCGCTTTATTTTTGACGATCTTGGTATTCGCAATCTTCGGTTTTTTTAAAAAAAATTGGGGTGAGTTGACAACAACTCACCCCAATTTGAAAAACCAAATATTTATATCTCAGTGGAAAAATGTTCTTTCCTGTAATTCAGCCGGTCTTACGCGCGCATTTGATGCGCATCTTCGTACATTTTCATCAGTTTGCGGCGGGCAAAAAATATGCGGCTTTTGATAGTACCCAGCGGAGCGCCCAGTTCTTCCGCGATTTCGTCGTATTTAAAACCTTTGTAAGCCATCCAGAAAGGTCTTTTAAAATCTTCGGGCAATTGGCTCACCATTTTGAGCAAATCCTTGTAGGCAATTTTTGTCTCGCCGTCATTTTCGATGGTGCGTCCGCCTGAATTAATGTAGTAATTATTCGGGGTTTGATCGAGTATCGTGTTGCGACGCATTTTTTTGCGATAATTATTGATGAAAATATTCCGCATGATAGTCACGGACCAGGCTTTGAAGTTGGTTCCGTTTTCGTATTTGTCCGTGTTGGCCAGGATTCTGAAAGCCGTATCCTGATACAAATCCTCCGCGTCATTTTCATTCATGGTAAGGCTCATGGCAAAAGCGCGCAATGAGGGGGTAATCTCTTCGAGTTGTTGATAAATTTGTGGTATCATGGCAAAAGGTTTTGAGCGGTGATTAAAAACTTGTTTGAGTTTTATAGCAAATTGTTTTTGTAAAAAATTTTTACAAATTTAGTTTTTGAAAAATAATTCTGCAAACAATTTTTACTATTTAGAATTATTTTTACACTATTTAATAAAATCTTAACCGTTTTTTATTCAGACACAACTTTCCGGCAGCAAGGAATGTTAATGATTTTATCAAAAAGTGTAACTTTATCTACGCAAAGACCGTTTTCATCGAAAAATTTGAAGTTTTAAGGAATGGAACAACAGGAAGTAGTGAACGGAATCAGCACGATTTTTTTGGCTAACAACATTCGAATGTTGCGAAAACGCCTTAATCTGAGCCAGGAAGAACTTGCCGGCCAAGTGGGGCTTAACCGGGGCAACATTGCTTCTTATGAAAATGGCTCTGCCGAACCGCGCATCTGTAGCATGGTAAAGTTGTCGCACATTTTTGGTATTTCCATGGTGGACTTGATTTTGCACGATCTTACCGATGAACATACTTTTCAGATGGCCAGCACGAATTTTCAGCAGCGCAATAACCGCGACAAAGCCGTGATGGAATCCTTTATGAAAAAAACCGACGAATTCAAAGCCGTCATGGAAGGATTGCATACCTGCCACCAGTTTAAAATGCGCTCCGCTTCCGATGAAACCATGCCCCGCGAAGTGCAGGCGATGGCGCACAAATTTGAAGAACTCTACGAGGTAGCCGCCCAGCTACTCGAAAACCACAATGCGCTGATTGAATTCGTGCGTTGCCGACTGAAACAAAAACCCGATTGTTGATCCCCCAAGCCGATTTTATGTGGATAGATCCAGACCTGTTTTTCAGCCTCAACAAATTTTGGATTCTAATTGCAATTTTGTTATTCCCGATTCAGCTTTTCATTACTGCGCCTTACGGGCGGCACATTAGTCGCACCTGGGGCTATCTGATAGACAACCGCCTCGGCTGGGTGATCATGGAAATCGTTTCACCGACAGTATTTTTGTTTTTTCTGTTGACGGGAGTGTCCGAACTTACGACGCCGGTGGCAGTTTTTGCTGTTTTATGGTGTCTGCATTACCTAAACAGAAGTTTGATATTCCCCTGGCGTACGCGCACTTCCGGTAAAAAAATACCCCTGACGATTGTCGGTTCCGCCATTTTTTTCAACTGTATGAATGGATTTTTCAACGGCTATTACTTAGGCAATTTTTCGCAGCAGTACGATCAGAGTTGGTTTTTTGAATGGAATTTTATATTCGGTCTTGCACTTTTTCTCGGCGGGGCGTTTTTTTATATTTAATCTGTCGAAATTTTTATCTATCTCCGCAAACCCGGCGGAAAGGGGTATAAAAATCCCAAAAGCGGGCTTTTTCACAGACTTTCCTGCCCCAATCATTTTGGCGAAATCGTCGAATGGACCGGTTTTGCGCTGATGTGCTGGAATATCAGCGCGCTCTCATTTGCCATCTGGACTGCCGCGAATCTGATACCGCGCGCCCTCAGCCATCATCGCTGGTACAAAAGCCATTTCACCAGCTATCCGGCAGAAAGAAAAGCCGTCCTGCCTTTTTTGATCTGATTTTTGGTAAAATTGACGGACATTTCGAAAGTAATTTTTTGCCCGATGGATATTTTAGCAGAGACCGACAGTTTTTTAGTAATCAACAAAACGGCGGGCTTGCTCGTGGAGCAAAGTCCTTATTATGATTCTGTGGAGGCGCAGGCTTTGCAATATTTTTCAAAAACGAAAAAAAAGCCTTTTGCGGGTATCGTACACAGACTTGATCGCCCGGTGAGCGGAGCATTGCTGATGGCAAAAAAGAAAAGTACTTTAAAGGCACTCAATGAACAATTTAGCCGGCGCAGCGTGCAAAAAACATATCTCGCTTTGGTGGCTGCACCACCGCCCGAAAAATCGGGAGAATTATGCCACTGGCTCAAAAAAGATCAAAAAAACAAACGGGCGGAAGTTTTTGAAATGCCGGTGAAAGAAGCTACGGAATGCCGGTTGAGTTACTGGCTTCTCGCCCAAAATTTATCCGTTTACCTTTTGGAAATTATACCCTTTTCGGGAAAATTTCACCAAATTCGTGCACAGTTGTC
>CALMIT010000477.1 GCA_937864255.1 uncultured Saprospiraceae bacterium | reverse complement strand
CTTCGATGCCGCGCCGAACGCCCATTTCGTCAAAAAGATCGTAGCGGGAAACCAAAAAAGCTTTTGCAAATTCAAAGGCTTTTTGGATAGTCACGTGGCTGGCGAGGGAGTGGTAAAATTGTTCCGCAAATTCGGTTGCCATTTCGTCCTGCACCGATACCGAGGTGGCAATGACTGCCGGCACGCCGGCGTCCAAAAGCCTTTTCACCTGCCCGCCCGTAGCGCAGCCGTTCAGGAAAACGAGTTTCAAAGATTCTGCCTGTCCGAGCGCTTCGGCGATTCCTTTTGCCCGCACTTTTTCGGCTTCAGCCTGCGCATTTTCAAGTTGTAAAAAAGCGGTTCCCGCATGGCCGCCGTAATGAAAAACGGCGAGTTGATCGCAGTAATGATTGATGGATTCAAAAAGGTCTTCGAGGGTGGTTTGCTCCGATTTTTCGACCTTGATCAGCCCGTTGTCATCGTGCCTGCGCAAGGTGCGATAGATGTTTTTGCGCTCGCGGTTGATGAGCGGCAGGTATTCGTCGCGCGTGTTGCTGAAGGCTAATATGATGACCGGTTTTGACAAGTTTTTTCTGTTTTTAAAATGCGGTTATTTGAAAAAATTTCCCACCGTCACGCCGGATACGCGGATGTTGTCTTTGTTGCTGTCGAGCAAAACGGTTTTGTTGGCCGGGTTGCTCAGCGGTGCACGCCAGACGAGTTTGCTCGAAGGGTCGCTCCAGATAATCTCGCCGGCTTTTTCGTCAATGTCCAGTCCGCCAAGTTCTTTGCTCGACGCTTTGCTGATCACTTTTTGCGGCGCATTGGCCGGCTTGGCCGGGTCGAATTTAAAAATATTACTCTCCTTGTCCGAAAAATAAATCTCGCCGCTGCGCTTATCCACTGCGATGGGCGACTGCGGGTGCATGATGCCGATGGTCGCAGTCTGAACGACGTCTTGTTTTGAAATGTCGTAAATGCTGAAAGTTCCATCCATCGCGTCCGTGTTCCAAACCAGCAGATTTTTACTCAAAGCCAGTTTGGTAGATTGGGCGGGCGAGGTGCTGTTTTTCAAAACGGAAAGCTCGTCGGTTTTTAAATCGAGTACCTGTACGTTTGAAAACTGGTTGAAATTATTTGCCAGGTAATACACTTTTTGATTGGCTACATCCAGCACCATACTCGTGATAGTGGCGTCGAAAGGAAAAGTGACCAAAGCAAAATTGCTGGAATTTAGAAAACAACGCGCCACCACGTCAATCGGCGCGCCGAAAAGCAGCCCCGTTTCTTCGTCTATTTCCAACGTGCCGCCGAAAGCAACATTTGCAGCCTCCGGAATTTTTACGGGAAACGGTTTGTCTATTTTCACTTTCTGACCGTCAAAAACGACCGAATAAAGTGCGGTAACGCCGCTTTGATTGGTGCCGTAATACGACATCACGCGCAATTCGCTGAGCTTGCCTTCAAAGAAAACATCCTGGGTCAGCGAGCACTGATTATCGTTTTTTTGGATGTTGAGTTCGACTATATTTTCATAAGTAAGATTACCGGAGGTAGTCGGATTCATGATCACGATGCGGGCAGTGGACGCATTGCCGCCATCCATCTGATTATTGCCGAAAAACCACTCGTAAATATCCGCGTCGTCGGTAACCGAGGACAGCACGACCGTATCAATTTCACCCGGTCGCAGCATAAAAGCGGGGTGCAAAGCCTGCGTGAAATTCGCCGAAACGGCGTCGCAGTCTTTCTTGCATTTTGAGCAGGAAACCAAAAAAAACAGGGAAAAAATTGTATAAAAAAGCTGGGTTGGTAAAACAGATTTTTTCATGGTTTAGAATTTTTTTCGGGGTGTAAAAACTATAGCCTTTAAAAAAGGCCATTAAAAGTACCAATCTTTTTCCATTTTGTTAAGTTTTGATTTTCAGGTTTTTGGAAAAGAAAAATTCGGGATTTTAAAAATGGAAACGTTTTTAAAATCCCGAATTAAATCAAAATCACTTATTGAATACTGATGGCAGCGCCGCCGCCCGACGCTAAAGTGAGCGGAATCGTGTCGCCCTTTTTCACTTTTTTTTCAGAAATAACTATCGAAGTCGGGTTGGTTTTCCAATCCGCATCAGCGCCGTCGGCGTAGATTTTTGCGGTAAATTCTTTTCCTTCCGGCAGCCAGTCAAGCGTGACTTCTGTCGTGCGCGATTGCTCATTGGTAGCCGCTCCGACAAACCAACTGTCGGCGCCTTTTGCTTTTCTGCCCATCTTAAAAACCTGCCCCGGCTCCCCTTCCAGCCTTTTGGAATAACCCCACTCCACCGCCACATCTTTGATAAATTGAAAAGCCGCCATGTTTTGCTCGTAATATTCCGGCAGGTCGCAGGCCATTTGCACCGGCGAATAAATCAGCACATACAGCGAAAGTTCTTTTGCCAGCGTGTGCGGTATCTGGTTGTCAGGCTTGTACGGTTTCAAAGTAATATTAAAAACGCCGGGCGTATAATCGAACGGCCCGCCCAGCCCTCGCGTGAAAGGCACTATCAAAACGTGATTCGTATAGTTGCTGCCTTCCTTTGACCAGCAATTGAATTCCTGCCCGCGCGCGCCTTCCCGGCTCACGAAATTCGGCCAGGTGCGGCGGATGCCGGTGTCTTTGATCGGCTCGTGGGCGTCAATCATGATCTGATATTTGGCTGCCAGTTCGACCACTTTTTGATAATGATTGACCATCCACTGACCGTGATGGTACTCGCCTTTCGGCGAAATTTTGCCCACGTAACCCGTTTTGACGGCGCTGACGCCGAGGTCGTGATAAAACTGAAAAGCTGTATCCATTTGCCGCTCGTAAGTGAGTACGGCGGCAGAAGTTTCGTGGTGTCCGATCAGTTCCACGCCCTTTTCTTTTCCGTAGCGCACCACTTCTTTGATGTCAAAATCCGGGTAGGGCGTTACAAAATCAAAAATGCCCTCGCGGTCGTCGCCCAGCCATTGCTCCCAGCCGGTATTCCAGCCTTCCACCAGCAAACCGGCGATGCCGTTGGCGGCAGCGAAGTCAATATATTTTTTTGCGTTGGCGGTTGTGGCTCCGTGTTTGCCGCCCGCCATGCCCCAGGTCGCTTTGTTGAGGTGCATTTCCCACCAGATGCCCACATATTTGGCAGGTTTTATCCAGCCGGTTTCGGCAATTTTGGAAGGTTCGTTGAGGTTTTCGATCAGGTGTGATTCTATCAAAGCGCCCGCCGTTTTGCCGACCTGGATGGTGCGCCAGGGCGTGTTGAAAGGCAAGGCTCTTTTTACTTTATATTCGTTTGGACCGCCCACCAGCGCGCTTGTCATTTTGTAGTTTCCGCGATCAATGTGCAGGGTCATGTCCGAATAATCATACAAAGCCGCTTCGTGAAAACTCAGGTACAAGCCATCGGCGGTTTTCATGGTGAGCGGCGTATTTACCGCGTATATATCGGGGATGTAGGTTTGCGCGAGGTTCGGGTGATTCAGTTTTGGTGTGCAGTCAATCTGGCTCAGGGGCGACTCCGTGTACAAATGTTCGTAAATGTCCCAGTCGCCCGGCGCCCACCAGCAAAAGTGATCGCCGGTGAGTTGAAACTCCGTCATTTCATTGTCTATCAATGCTTCCTGCCAGCCGTCCTGCTGCGGAAATTCATATCGAAAACCCAGCCCGTCATTGAAAACTTTGAAGACCACCGAGAACATCCGCCCCGGCGCAGCTTTTTCTTTTACATTGATTTTCAATTGATTGTATTCATTTTTCACTTCACTGTCGGGTCCCCAGGCAGGTTTCCAGGTTTCCGAAAAATTGGATTTTTCTTCGCCCGTTATTTCCAGCCCCGCTTTTAATTCCGGGCCGTTTTTAAAAGAAAATCCGAACAAAGAAGTGTCTATGATCGTGTTATTTTCAAATTTGAGTTCGTACGCGAGTACGCCTTCCGGTGTCAAAAAAACGGAAGCGGTAAGTTGCCCGTCGGGAGATGCCGCGCTGTATTCCCTTGATTTTTTTTCGGCGCAGCCGGTGAGTAGTATTGCAAAAAATAGCAGCAAAATGCCTGAAGCTGGTTTCATGTTTTTGGTGTGAAAATAGGTTTTTCACGCCGAATCCTGAAAAGACGAAATTGGAAAAGGCGAAAAAAGTTAAAAACCGGCACTTCACGCTTTCGTCCGGCATTTTTGTGCTGTCTTTCATAGATTTGCAAATCCCCTAAATCAAAATTTATTTTTATGAAAAATTGCCTTCTACTATTTTTTCTCTCTTTCAGCTTTTTATTTCAATCAAAATCTTTTGCTCAAAACTTCCCGCAAAGAGGCTCAGATGAGCCGCCCGGCAATTTTTTATGCGGAGATTTCGTCACAGGTTCTACGCAGGCTTATACGCCCGATGCGGCGGCTTATTTTTTTCCCTGCGGCGTGGTGAATAACAGCCAATGGTTTTTGGTTTCACCCATTGGAAATCAATTGATTATCGAATTGGAAACGACGGACTGCTTCGGCGGAACCGGCGTGGAATTAGCCGTTTATGACAACCAGCGCAATCTGGTGAGCGACTGCCTTTCAGCGCCTTTTCCTTTTCAAAAAGAAACGATGGTTTTGGATAATCTCTCGCCGGGAGGAGCGTATTCGATAGTGGTGGACGGGCGCAGCAACGGTATTTGTGAATTTGAACTGACCGTGCGGGGAAACAGTTACGAGCCTTTGCCTTCCGCCGAAATTTTACCTTCCCATCCGCAGGCTTGCCCCGGTAGCACGGTCTGTTACCGCGCCGTGCCGACTTCCACGAATGTGATCAATTATCTGTGGACGGTTTCGCCGAACGGCCGTTTTGTCGGCCCGAATTTCGGTCAGGAGGTCTGCATTGAATGGCAAAATAATGGCGGCGGACAAATCGGTATGACGCCTGTCGGCAATGGTCTTTGCGGAACTTTCGGAATGCGAAAAACGCGGACGATTCAAGTGGTCACGCCGCGAGATACCACATTTTTACCTCCGCTCGCTTTTTGTCCCGAAAATTTTCCCATCCAGGAATCTGAATATTGCCAGACGCCGGTTTGTGCCGGCGATATCAGCGCGCCCGGACAATATTGCGTGACTCTGACTTCTTCAATCGGCTGCGACAGCGTGGTTTGTTATCAAATCGAATCCGTTCAAATTCCGCCGGTCGTCATTTCTGAAAAAATATGCAGCGGCGGCAAGTTTTATTTTAGAAATACCGAGTACGCCGCCCCGGGCGACTACACGCTCACGCTTTTAAATTACGACGGCACTGCCTGCGACACTACACTGATGATTCATTTGGAAATAGAAGACAGCATTGTACTTGATAGTCTTCACACGGATTCTATTTTGTGCAATGTGTCTTGCGTGCCCATCGAGGTGTTTTTGAATTATGACACCAATCAAGTTTACCAGTGGACTACCGGCGACGG
>CALMIT010000476.1 GCA_937864255.1 uncultured Saprospiraceae bacterium | reverse complement strand
AGCAGTGACTGGTAAATAAATTTTTGTCCGCCAAAGCCCGGATTGACCGACATGATTAGAATCAAATCAAGGTCTTCGAGTACGTCTTCGAGCAGGTTTACGTTGGTGTGCGGATTGATAGCAACGCCCGCTTTGGCGCCCGATTCTTTTATCTGGTGAATGGTGCGGTGCAGGTGCGAGCAGGTTTCATAATGCACCGTGATCACATCTGCGCCCGCCTTGCGAAACGACTCCACATACTTTTCCGGCTCCACGATCATGAGGTGTACGTCAAGCGGTTTGGTACACACTTTTTTCATCGCCTCTACCAGCGGCATCCCGAAAGAAATATTGGGCACGAAGCGCCCGTCCATCACGTCCACGTGCAGCCAGTCTGCCTCGCTCTCATTGATCATTTTCAAATCTTCCCCCAATTTGGTGAAATCCGCCGCCAGCACTGAAGGCGCAACCAAGTGTTTTTTTCTCATCGTTTTCTTTTTTACAAAGGTAAAAAGACATAGGATAAGGAAAGTCAAAAGGTTTTAATAAAAGGTGAATACCCACTTTTGTGAGTATTCACACTAAATTTATTTAAGCGTCTTTCTCCCAATCATCCGGACGTTCATCCTCGCCGCGGGAATTCCAATAAGCATCATTATTCGGATTGAGTTGGTTGGCGTGATTGTCCAAATCCTCTTTGGAATGCTGGCCTTTGTCGTTCATGATAAATTGCTTTTTTTAGGTGAAGAAATTGATTTTCCCTGAGCGTTTTTCGCTCCCGCACTGGAAGCCCTTGAAGCAAAAGAGCTTTTGGGTACTACCCCGCCGTTTTGCTTGGTAGTGCTGCTTTGGATTCGACTTGCCGCTTTGGGCGTCATGTTTTTTTTCATTTTTTAAAATTAAAAAGTTAACCCTCCTTGTCGCATGAGCTATTTGCGGGCGTTTCAGGCATCACGCCGTATTCGAATATGGAGTAAAATTAAGCAGGCAGGCAAGCCGGACCAATAGCCGTTTTTTTCATACGAAAAAAGGGGCTTTGAAACGGATAAACTCAAAGGGGATACCGGAAAAAAAGGCGGTTGAAAAGTTTAGGAAGAAATATAGCTTTTGAGTGCGTTCTTAAATTCCACTGCTCTATCCTTTGGAATTGAAAAGGAAGAGTCGTTTTCCATGATTACTTTCAGTTTGTAAACAAATGAAGTATCTTTTTCTGAAATAAACTCCTTGACGTAGCGGTAATGAATTAACTCGTAGCGGGTTTTGAAAAAATCACCTTTATTGGGCAGGCGTTCATAGACTTCACTTAGATTTAGTCTTAATGTTTCGGGTTCTATTCTGCAATTTTTATAGCATAATAAACCATCTTTTATTTTGGTAAAATATTGAATTTCATCAATCGGAAGAACCAGACTCCTATTCGTTCCTTTCACTTCTAATAACACCTTTTGGGTTTTACCAATAACTGATTGGATAGAATAGGAATCGAAATAATCTTCGTTTGTATCTGGGTTAAATGTTTCGGAGTAGGAATATGAGCCGGCTTCGTTATCTGGTGGGTATAAAGGGATGTTGTTATAGTAAGCCCATCCTATCAAAGCTGAAAAAGCCAGTACAATTAATAGACTCAAATTCCTTAGCCAATTGAATAATACTCTTAGCATGAATAAAAGCTTGTCTGGTAAACAGAAAAATTAATTGGCGGGTACGATGAATCGCCCAATTTTCATGCCAAGGGAAAGTAATTGCGCTGTTAATTGGCTTTGAATAAATCCAAAACAACAAGCGCCTCTCTTTGCAGAAAGGCGCTCGACATGGGTATAAAGTTCTCTTTTTTTACTGCCGGAGCAGGTATTTCATGTCCGTTTTGTCGGAAACAATTTTTTCCAGTTGCTCTACGCTCACGCGTTCCTGAGCCAGTGAGTCGCGCTCGCGAATAGTCACCGTGCCGTTTTCCAGGGATTCAAAATCCACCGTCACACAGAAAGGCGTGCCGATAGCGTCCTGGCGGCGATACAATTTGCCGATGCTGCCGGTGTCGTCGTACTGGCAGGAAAATGAAGTTTTGAGTTGGTTGTAAATGCTTTTGGCTTTTTCCACCAGCGCGTCTTCGTTGCGTTTGAGCGGCATGACGGCGCATTTCACGGGCGACAGCGCGGGATGCAATTTCAGCACGTCGCGGGTATTACCTTCGTCGTCGGAGCCGGGCACCGCTTCTTCCATCAATGCGTGGCTCAGCAAAGCCAAAAACATCCGGTCGGCGCCGATGGAAGTTTCGACCACGTAAGGCACGTAGCTTTCGTTGAGTTCGGGGTCGAAGTAGGTCAGTTTTTTGCCGGACAGTTCCTGGTGATTGCCGAGGTCAAAATCCGTGCGCGAATGAATGCCTTCCAATTCTTTAAAACCAAAAGGAAACTGGAATTGAATATCCACCGCCGCGTCGGCGTAGTGCGCGAGATTGTCGTGGTCGTGGAAGCGCAATTTTTCAGCCGGCGTACCGAGGGCAAGGTGCCAGCGCAGGCGCGCTGCTTTCCAGCGTTCGTACCACTCTTTTTGAGTGCCGGGTTTGATAAAAAACTGCATTTCCATCTGCTCAAATTCGCGCATCCGGAAAATGAACTGCCGCGCCACGATTTCATTTCTAAACGCCTTTCCAATCTGGGCGATGCCGAAAGGAATTTTCTGGCGGGTCGTTTTTTGTACGTTTAAAAAATTGACAAAAATACCCTGGGCGGTTTCGGGGCGCAGGTAAAGTTTGCCTTCCTCGCCGGCGATATTGCCCAATTGCGTGGAAAACATCAGGTTGAATTGGCGCACCTCCGTCCAATTGCGCGAGCCGGTATCCGGGTCGGCTATTTCATATTCGTCAATCATCGCTTTCATGTCGGCGAGGTCGCCGGCGGTCATGGCTTTGGCGAGGCGTTCTTTTGCTGCGTTGAATTTTTCAGCATATTCCATCACCCGCGGATTGGTAGCTCTGAACATCGCCTCGTCAAAACTATCGCCGAAACGCTTGGCTGCCTTTTCCACCTCCTTGTCTATTTTGGTTTCTATCTTGTCCATGTAGCCTTCCACGAGCTGGTCGGCGCGGTAGCGCTTTTTGGAATCTTTGTTATCAATCAGCGGATCGTTAAAAGCGTCCACGTGGCCGGAGGCTTTCCAGGTTTTCGGGTGCATGAAAATGGCGGCATCAATGCCCACGATGTTGTCGTGCATTTGTACCATCGCTTTCCACCAGTATTCTTTGATGTTGTTTTTGAGCAGGACGCCGTAGGGTCCGTAATCATACACGGCGCTAAGCCCGTCATATATTTCGCTGGATTGATAAATGAAGCCGTATTCTTTGCAATGAGCTATCAGTTTTTTAAAAATGTCTTCCTGTTGCATTGTGCGGGTTATGATATTTTTTAAAAATCGAATTTCTTGTTCTAAAAAAGGAACTTGTTTACACGAAAAAAGGGCGCACAAAGTTGCTGCACCCTTTTAACTTTTCCAAAATATGTTCTTTCTATTTAAAAACTGAATCTGTTCTTATTTGCCGCCGAAAAGATTGCCGAGGAATTTTTTGCCGATACCGCCGAGGATATCATCCACCACGCTGCCGTCGCCGTCCTGATCCAAAAAGCGGGTCGCCATGTCCATCAGCGGATTGCTGCCGCTATTGGAACTGACATTGTTCATCAACAAAGAGGCGATACCGCCCACGTCAAGTCCCTGCTGGCGTTTTTGCTGACCCAAAAATCCCATCACCACCGGCGCAAGTACGGTCATCAGGCTACTTGTCTGGCTGGTGTTCAGTCCGCTCATATTGCTGATCATATCGGTAGCGCTGCCCTGGCGGTCGCCGAGTATGTGATTTAAAATGCCCAGGCCATTGAGTGCACGTTCGTTTTGCGGCTGCGTGTCGCCGCCCAAAATACCCATCAAATTATCAAGTACGCTTCCGTCGTGGTCATTGTCCAATGCATTGGCGAGCGAGTTGGCGCCTTCCGGTGTGGAAGCATTTTTGGCGAGCGCGCCCATGAGCGTATTCATGATGCCGGAAGCGGCAGTGGCAGTGGCCTGGCGATCAGCGCCTCCGATTTGCTGGCTCAGCTGGTCTATGAAGCCTTCGGAAAGTTGTCCTTGCAAAAGGTCCATTACATTCATTTTGTATCAATTTATTTGTTTAGAAAATAGGTTAAATCAAAGCCGTTTTGTTTCCAACAAAGGTGGAAAATTGCGCCCAATTAGACTGCATTATTTTATGAAAAGTCACTTTTCCCGTTAAAAAACTTTGACAGCAAAAGATGAAAATGATGCACCCCCTTTTCCATTTTTACGGAGTACCTGCCGCTGTCGTAAAAACGCGATTGAATGCCTTGCTGCACACTTTCCACCACTGACTCGTCTTCTATTTCCGTCTGATCCAACTGGTTTTGCGCCCAATCAAAAGGCTGATTTTTAAAACGGTAGCTGCGAAAACGAACTTTGGTGAGTTGGTGATTTTGTGGTTCTACCACGTTGAGCGAGAGTCCCCAGGGATAAAAATTGAACATCAGGTTTGGAAAAACCCACCAATAATACGCGTAGATTTTTTTGCCGTAATCGGGCGAATTTTCCGGTGGAGAAAAATGCGGCTCGCCCTCGTCTGCCACGCCGACTTGCAGATTGCAAAACGGAAAAATCTCCGTGTGATAATTTTTGAAATCCAGCACCTGGTTGAGTGCCGGGTGGACGAAAGGAATATGAAAACCTTCCAGATAGTTGTCGCAATAAAGCGCCCAATTGGCTTTTACGAGGTAATCTTTGGAAGCATCGGGCACAAATTCCAGCGTGTCCAGAGGTAGCCAGGACAGCCTTTCCTGCATCGGGCGAATCATTTCTTCCCAGGCGACAGAGGGCTGTAGCGCGGTGAAAAGCATGCCCGCCCATTTTGCGAAAGCAATTTTGGTCAGGTCGTCCTTCTCCGTCGGAAAATTTTCAACGCCATCAAACATCGGCATACTTTTAAAATGCCCGTCCAGATGAAAACAGCGACCGTGGTAGCCGCAGCGCAACTGCCCCGCATTGCAGGCATTTTCAACTAAAACCTTCCCGCGGTGCGTGCACACGTTGGAAAGACAGTGTAATTGACCATCCGTGTTTTTTGTAAAAACCAGCGGCTCGTCCAGTACCCCCGGCAAAATTGTCAAAGGAAAAACCGATCCGGAAGCGCCTAAATCCGCCTCGTCTGCCGCGTAATGCCAGATTTTTGAAAACACTTTTTCTTTGACTTGTTCAAACGCCGTCGCCTCCCGGTAAAACCAACCCGGCAGAGTGGAAGCTTTTGAAATGTCCTCATGGATGTGAATGCTTTTAGACATACTTTTGAACCATTGTTAAATTCAGTGATTGATTGTGGTTTAAGTTTGAAACATGAAATTCAAAACTAAATTTTTTGTAAGAAAAAGCAGGGAAGAAGACGATCTCGGCTTTGGTACAAAGATAGTTTCCGAAGCCGGCAGGTTGATAAATAAAGATGGGTCGTACAATATTGTGCGAAACGGGGTGCGCAGTTTCAGCCCGTACCAATCTTTGGTGGAAATGCACTGGACACCTTTTTGGTTCTGGGTTTTGGTCGCTTATGTTTCCTGCAATATCTTTTTTGCTTTGCTTTTTGTAGCGGCGGGCGTCGAACAAATCAGCGGGCTGGCTCCGCAGGATTTTTTACACAATTTTACTTACGCTTTCTTTTTTAGCGTGCAAACTTTTACCACCGTCGGCTACGGAGCCATGAGTCCGGCGGGGATGGGCGCGCAAATTATTGCCGCCGTTTGCGCGCTGATCGGGCTGGTGACTTTTGCGCTCATGACCGGTTTGTTTTTTGCAAAATTTGCAAAACCCAAAGCACAAATTATTTTTAGTAAAAACGCCATCATCGCACCTTTTCGCGAGGGCAAAGCTTTTATGTTCAGAATTGCGAACCTCCGCAACAACAAAATTATCAACCTGAAAGCCCGCCTGATCATGACCTGGGTGGAAGAAAATCCAAAAGGCAAAATCCGCCGATATGTGCCGCTTTCTCTGGATCGGGATTCGGTGATGATGTTTCCGCTCAATTGGACGCTGGTGCACCCGATCAATGAAGAGAGTCCCATTTTTGAAAAAAGTCTTGAAGATATTCGGGATTCGGAAGTGGAATTTTTGGTACTCGTGGAAGGGCACGATGAAACTTACAACCAGTCGGTTTATACAACCAGCTCTTATGAGCATCATGAATTGCTTTGGGGCTATAGTTTTTTACCGATGTACCACACAGACGCAAACGGCATGACCATTTTGCACCTGGATAGAATAGACGAGGTGGTGAAAGTGGAAGGAATAGTCTGAAAATCAAGCATCAATAATCAAACTCCATTTTCTCGGCGGGATAACCAAAGAGGCATTTTTCTTTAATCAAGGCCGCTATGCGTTTGGGCACCTCGGCTTCCCACCCCGAAGATCCTTCCCGGACTAAGTGCAAAATATCTTTTGAATAAATGTGTAAAATGGCGGGATTGTAATTGTCCCAATCTTTGATTTTTTGATTGTCGAGGCGGGGGTTGAATAAAAAATTTACACCCTCGGGAGTGGGCCGATTCTGGCAAGTCATCAGTTCCGAACTACCTTCCTGCAAAGCCGGATAGACGTAGAGCCGCACATTTTTGGTAAAAATCTCGCCGAAGGCAGCCAGCAACCTTCCGTCAAGATTTTGATAATACAGGTGATTTATCAAATCAAGTAATTGCCGCACACCGATAACCAGCCCCAAATTTTGAATGCGGTATTCGGAAAAATAAGCGATCAATTTGTGATAATCCGTACAATCGGAAATAATGACCGTTTGACCGAGCGCGCAAAGATTTTCTGCCCGATCCAGGAAATCCTGCTCATCCAGCCGCCCCTCGGATTGTAAATTGTCAAGCGTGATTTCTGTAAATAAAAATGATTTTGCGGCTTCTACTTCCTGCTCGCTTCTGAATGTATCAAAACCCGTCTGAATCATGTCCAGATTGACCAGGGTAGCCGGGCGGAAACTGCCCCGCACCACCATCAGGTGTTTTTTGTATAAAAATTCGGAAGGGTGAATATTACGCCCGTCTGGTCCAAACATTGCTACTTCCGTAAGTTTATGCTTGACCATCCAAAGACAAAGCAGGCGATTGTCCAGGCTCTTAAAATCTGGGCCGCTGATGCGCAACATGTCAATCGCCACGCGCCCGCGCAGGCTGTCTATCAGCGAAACCAGCAACAATTCCGGATCGTGATGATAGCGAAAACAGGCGTAAATCAAATTCACGCCCAGGATGCCGATAGCCTGTTGCTGAAGTTGGTTGTCGTTGTCGAGCATGCGCACGTGCAGCACGATGTCGTTCGGTTCTTCATGCGGGCTAAGTTGAAAACGAATACCCAGCCAACCGCTACCCAGCACCGTTTTTTGGTAGTTGATAGCTGAAATTGTGTCGGCAAAAACAAAAAAATTGGTGTCAGGACGAGCGTGCCGGAGCCGGCGCTCCATCAGGTCGTATTCATGGTCGAGCATTTTGTACAGGCGCGACTCGCAAACATAGCGCCCGCTTGCTTCGGCGCCATACACGTCGTCGGAAACCACCTTGTCATAAGCCGACATCGTTTTGGCAATCGTGCCGGCAGCAGCGCCCACGCTAAAAAAATAGCGGGCTACTTCCTGACCCGCGCCTATTTCCGCGAAAGCGCCGTAAATATTATCGTCCAGGTTGATTTCCAGCGCTTTCTGATCCGTCTCTAAGGCCTGCCGATTCATATTTTACAAAGTGATTTTTTGAAACCGATTTTTAAAAATTCTTTAAAGCCCGTATCACATTTTTTCCCAGCCAAAGGCTTGCCGCATTTTGTGATAAATAGCTGTATTATCGTAAATGCCGCTAAAAAGTTCGGCTTTCGGTCCGTAAGCGAAAACCGGAATCATCGTGCCGGTATGTCCTTTGGAGGTAAATTGAATATCCAGCTTACCAAATTTTTTGCCGGCATTTATCGCCAAGCCGCCGCATTCGTGGTCGCCGGTGACGATGACGGGCGTCTCGCCTTTTGGGCGTGCAAAAAAAAAAGCAGCCATCACCGCCTCGTCAAAATCTTCCATTTCTTCAAAAAACATCTGGCTGTTGTTGGCGTGGCAAGCCCAGTCTATCTGCGAACCTTCGGCCATCATAAAAAAGCCGTTCTCGCTTTTTGATTGCAAAAACGAGGCGGCCAATGTCACCGCATTTTTCAGGTAATTGCGCCCCTGTCCGCGAGCGAGCGGCTGCTCTTCTGCCGTGAAAACGGCTATCCTGGGATATTTGTTTGCAACCTTCAAGGAGGGTAGCTGTCTGCTTACCATGTAGCCTTTGGCTTCAAGTTCTTTTACAAGATTGCGCCGATCGTAGGCTCTGGTTGAAAAATATTTTTCGCCCCCGCCGATAAAAAGATCAATATCTGTTTTTAAAAAATAAGCGGCGATTTGTTCGTAAAAACTACGCAGCGGCTGATGGGCGATAAACGCGGCGGGCGTGGCGTGTCCCCATGAGGCAGGAGCAAA
>CALMIT010000475.1 GCA_937864255.1 uncultured Saprospiraceae bacterium | reverse complement strand
ACTCCGCAGGTTCTTTGGAATCCAGGGGCGGATTACATTTTACAAATGTGCCGTCGCTTGATCCAAAACCGTTTTCAAGAAATTTGGAATCAACCGGCTGCACATTGACCAAAAGTCCGTAATACTCGCCGTTGATAAACACTTTTGCAAAATTCGCTTTTGGCGCCGGCATATAATCCCGCGCTATCTCGTAAGACAAAACTTCGCGGATCATACTCGGATCGCGCAATGCGCTCGAAAGGCGAACGGATTGCACGCCCTGCAGATTTTGTGTGCGATTGACCAGATTGAGTTTTATGAATAGCCCGTTTCTTTTTCCGCCGGTGATGAAAGAGCGCGTGCCAGAATAGCGTACACCGATGTTTGGAAATTTTGTGCCATTGATTTCCGCATTACCCAGTAAAAATCTGCTGCCGTTGAGTCGTAGCGAGTCCAGCAAATATCTCCAGTTACTTTCCTGAAAAGTGATTTTTATTTCCTGTACCGTTTTATTGTCGTAAAAATCAGAGGGCTGGGCTAATACGATGTTTGAAAGGAAAAACAAGCTAGTTAAAGTAAGCAACCAATTTTTCATTATGATAGAAATGTTTGTTGTGAAAATGAGTGTGCAATAATAAGTATTTTAGTTGTAAAGCACTAGTGTGCCGGCTTGTTTAATCAAAACCTGAAAAACTTGTCGCCAGGCAGCTGACTTGCCTGTCACACGAATACGTGATACACGTTTTACGACTCCAAAAAATCGGGCAAATTGCCCGCGTATTTCCCCCTCATGATTTTATTGCTCACTTCGAACAATTAATTTTTATGAGGTACACTGGTTCTGAAAAAACTCACTTATTTGAAAAACGACCCGCCGATTTACATTCAAAAATTCCCACTCCCCTCGCAGACGCTCCACATATTTTCATGGTCTTTTTCGGAAACGAATTTGAAATTCTTGACGTCACTCAGGGTATGTGCCAACTTTTGGGCTATGAAAAAACCTGGTTTATGGGTAAAAATCTTTTTCAACTCCCGCTTGACAAAATACCGGAATTAAAATTCACTCTGACTACTACACAGGAATCATCCGGTTTTAAAAAGATATACAATTGCACTTTTATAAATTCAGAAAAAAGACAAATCACGGGTGATTTGAATATTTCAGTTCACAAAAAGGAAGGCTTATTTTTGAATGGCTTGATACACCTGGAAGGCGTTTCTTCAAATCAAAAAGCTGCCCAGACGCCGGTTGAAAATCTTTTTCAAAAGGCCGCTTTTGAAATCAAAGAGCCGCTGCGCATTCTTTCCAATTTTTGGAACATTATTGAAAAAACCTGCCTCGAGAAGTTTGAAAAAACCGAAACAGATTCAATTTTTTTCATAAAAACGAATCTTCAAAAACTCAATCAGTTGCTCAGCAGTCTGTTACTCTACGAAGAAATTACAGTTTCAAAACTGCAAAAAAATACGGTCAACCTGGAAGTGTTGCTGTTACTTGTCCAACAGGATTTGGCAGCGTGGGACGAAAAAATTTATACAAAAATAAAAGCCGAATCGCTGCCCGAAGAAATAACCGGACACAAGCCTTATCTGAAAATTCTTTTCAGTGAAATTTTGAAAAACGCGATCAATTTTTCAGAAACAGATAAGTTGGAAATTTTTATTCACGCCGCCGATAGTGGGAAATATTGGGAATTTGAAATAGCCGACAATGGTCCGGGAATTCCCGAAGAATTTTTGAAAAAAGTTTTTGAGCCTTTATTCAAAATAAAACTCAAAGACGCTGCGACCACCACGCCAGGCATGGGACTCGCCATCGCTAAAAAAATCGTGAATTTGCACGGCGGAAGAATAAAAGCGGAACCAAATCCGGCGGGTACGGGCACATTGATCCGCTTTTGCCTCCCCAAAAACTGATTGAAAATTTATTATTTTGGCAAGTACCAGTCGGCTCTGAAGATGTAAGCCGATAAGGTGATGCCACAGAAGTAATACCAATCTTTGCTATCCGGATCGCCTCTCATCTCGCCAACCGGATTTCTTTTTGCATTCAGATTATACTCGGGTTCGCGGAAAGAAAGCGCGGCAGCCATCGGGTCTCGTCCGGTCAAAAGTTCCAAATCAGGATAAGCGCCGCTCACGTCGTCTATGTAGTCGGTTTGGGTTTTTCGAAAACCGATTTCAAACCCGATGTTGGCAAACTTTTTAATGTTGATTCTGAAGCCCAGTCCCATTGGGAAAGCCAGCGTAGTCAGATTGTATCTTTCGCCATATCCTTCGAGTCCCTGCCCCTCGGTGCCGAGTGGTTGCAAGTCTATCCAGTCTCCTTCGTACAAAGCCTTCGGAGCAAAATGCAATCCCGAAACGCCGCCAAAAATGTACGCAGAGCCTATTTTTTTCTTGTTTTCTCCAAAATTGACCAGAGCAAATTCTCCCTGAATTCCAAACTCTTGCAGCGAGGTGCGGAAACTCAGGTTGCGGGCGCGAATTTCTTCGTAAGGGTAATTGAGGTCAGAGCCGGAAACTTCTCCCTGAAAATAATGTAACCGCAAGCCCAGCCTTTTTGTAAAATTAACTCTGGTAAATCCGCCATAGACGTTGTGCATTTCTGCTTTTTCGAAATGTGTGCTTTGCAATTCCCCTAAATAGTTGGAAAAACCGAGAAAGGCTCCTACCTCCAGCGATTGGGCTGACAGCGGAAAGAAAGAAAAAATGGAGCAGAAAAAACCAAAAAGGATTTTTCTTGTGTGTTGAGTGAATCCCATCGTGCGAACTAATTTGGTGTTGTTCAATAATCCTTAACCGGAAAAAACCGGCTGAAAACACGTCATTAGTTAGCTACCTGTTAAGCCTGTAAAATCTAAAACAATAAATGTATGGGAGGAAATTAAATCGGTAAGTTCGTTTTTTTGACGAGCAAATATATAGGGATAAAATCCAAATAAGCAAGTTCGCAAAGCAGATCAAAAATGCTTGGCATCCTTATATTTCAATTGTTTATAAAATGAAAAAATAATAAAACGACTATTCGTCTAAATGTGAGTCGTTTACACTTTCAAAAATTAATTTTAGTGTCTTTTTAGTTTTTTCAGTTATTTTAAAACGCTCGTCCAGCCTCCAGCCGATTATCCAGACAATGTCTCCCGCCGACTCAAGAATTCGCACTTTTCTTTTTTCAAAAACCGAGAGTTTGTTATTGGAAAAAAAATCCTGCAATTTTTGCTTTTTGCCGCCCAGCCCCAAAGGCTGAAATTTATCTCCCGCTCGCCAGCCTCTGATTTTCAAAGGAAAAATCAGTTTTTCAAAATCCACGAAAGCCACATTGCGGGGTGATTCCAGATTATCCGGCCGGCCGGCCATTTGCTCGATTTTAAAAATATGGTTTGAAAAATAAATCACATCATCGGGTGAAGCAATTTCCAATTCTTCGTAAAAAATATTTTTTCTGCGGCTCAACACAAAACTTTCCGCAGTAGATACGATTTCAAATTTTTCTGATACAAAAAGTTTACCCGACTGATTTTCAATACTTTGTACCAAATCCACTACCTGTGTGCCATTGAAACCGAAAGGGCGCAACCATTCAAAAAGAAAATACTCGGCACCCGGAAAGCCGGAAAGTTTTTCTTTTGAAATGATAAAATCATCGCCTTTTTGGCTCACTACTTCTTCGGCGATTTTTCCAATCGAAAAATTCAAAAATGCTTCCATCTGCCGGAATCGTTCCATCATATCGCCGACATTCTGCTCTACGGCCGGGTTAATTCTTGCCAGTTCGGACATAATCCGGTGGCGAAATTTATTGCGGGTGTATTTTTCTTCTGCATTGCTCGCGTCCAGTCGGTACTCGATTTCCTGTTCTTCTGCAAATTTTTCTAAAACCGCACGCGACGCAAAAAGCAGCGGCCGGATAATACGCCCGCGAATGGGCGGGATGCCTAAAAGTCCACGTATGCCCGTCCCGCGGGTTATATTCATAAAAACGTTTTCGACCGAATCCGTCAGGTGATGCGCCGTCACAATGTACTGATAATCATGCTCTTGTCTTATTTTTTCCAACCACTCATACCGCAACTCCCGTGCCGCCAACTGTATTGAAATTTTATGCTCATCCGCATACTGCTGCGTTTCAAATCTGACGGAAAAGAAAGGACAATTGAGATTTTCGGCAAGGTTTTTAACCCATTTTTCGTCCGCATCCGATTCGGTCCCCCTGAGTTGAAAATTGCAATGTGCAATGGCAAAATCCAAATTGTGAAAATCAAACAAATGCGCCATGACGCTACTATCAAGCCCGCCGCTGACGGCCAAAAGGAACCTGTCCTCCGTCGCGCATAACTTTGACAACTGGTCCAGAAACAGCGATTCAATGCGCTCGTTTTTCAAAAGAAATCGTTGAGGATTTTAAATAAAAATTAGTGCTTCGGGGCTGCATCGTGCAACCTGGATTTCACTGATTCCAACTCTTCGGGTGTGTTCACATTGGTCAAAACTTCCGGTTCCGGCGGTATCAGGCTCTCAATGTCCGAATTTATCAGCACTTTGCGTGGGCAGGAAATGCCTTTGGACAAAAATTGAAGCAAAATTTGGTAAGCTTTCGGTTCCCAAATCGCAATCAGCGGTTCGGGAAACGCCTCTGCATTTGTGCGAAATGCGGTTGCTACTTTGTCAGGATTTCTCCCGGCCGTCAGTTGGTTCAGCGTTTCTTTTTGAAGCAGCGGCAGATCGCAGGCAACCACAAGCCAGGCGGCATTTGGATTCGCTCGAAAGGCACTCAAAATTGCTCCAAACGGCCCCAAATCAATAAAAGTGTCGGGTAATAAATCAAAACCGGTCTCAAATTCTCCCACCTGCTCCTTTCGGCAAGAAATAAAAACTTGATCGCAAAAAGGAGCCAACATCTCTGCCGTATATTCTCGTTGTGCTTTTTCGTGCAGCACTAAGCCTCCTTTATCGCGCCCCATTCGCTGACTTTTGCCGCCGGCCAAAACCAGTCCGTTCACACGTGGCAAATTTTCGTTGATTTTATTTTTAAAAAATTGCACCACCTCGTCAATTTGTCTTTCATTAAAATGAGGCAGTTTTTCCCATTCTGGAAATTTTTCTTTTAAAAAGGAATAAAGTTCCTTTCCTTTTTCGGTGAAAATGAATGCCTGCGGATCGCTGATTTTTTCAAGTTTTCGTTCCAACGAATCTCTCTTTTCATCATGGAAAAAACTATTTGAGATTTTGCCTGAAAATGGTTTCCGTTGACAAAAACTGCTGATACATAATTGGCGGCGAAACGAAGATCAAACTCCGATTTAAATGTTTGAAAATCAATACTTTTAAAAAGGATTTTATCCTGAATTTTCACAGGAAACGGCGGCGTTTTTTCAGCCTGTGCCTGATGATCGGCATCTATGTAAGCAATCTTGAAAAATGGATTTAACGCGTCTGCAATTTCAACGCAAAAAGATTCAATTAAAGCGCAAGGCGCGCCAACGAAAGCCCATTCATTTTGATGAAAAACTCCCGAACCGGGTCGTACAAGCTCCGCATGTTTTCGGTGCATGATTAGTTAGAATATTGAATTCTGTCGGATTCCACGATTCCCTGATTGACCGCGTAAAGCACCAATTCGGGGGTAGAATTCAGGTTCAGTTTGCGCAAAATATTTTTCCGGTGCGTATAAACGGTGTGCATACTTAGTTTCAATTCGAAGGCAATCTCTTTGGTAATTTTTCCATTTGCCACCAGTTTCAGGATTTCCACTTCCCTGCCCGACAGCGGCGTACCGCTGCAATCATCGCCTTTGCCAAAAGATTTTTCCCAGATATAGTTCAGTATTTTTTTACAAAAAAACCGCTCATTTTGGGCGGCAGCCTCTATCGCTTCAAAAATTTCCCTGTCATCGCATTCTTTGGTCAAAAAACAATTGATGTTCCTTTCCAATGCTTTGTACACCGTGCTTCTTTTCTGATCGGCGCTGATAATCAGTAGCCCACATTCAGGTAAAAGCTGCTGAACAGCCTGCACAGTTTCTATTGAAAACTTATCTGCCTGAAAAGGATCTATGATAATTACATCAGGTTTTTTAGTTTTTAATATGCTCATCAGTTTTTGATGGTCTTCAGCTTCATCAACGATTCTAAACTCAGGCCGTCCGGCAAGCAGGTGTTTCAAACCTACCCTGACCAAGTAATGAGCATCAGCCAAAATTATAGAAATAGGAGTTTGCATTTTATGTAGTTTTTCTTTCATTTCGGCGGCTAAGATACGCGACCGACAGGAATAACCCAAGTCCTATTTAGAATGTTTTCAGATAAGCGAAATTTTACAAACAAAATACGACTCCTGATTTTATTGACAAAGATAGTTTCAGGGTTTTTGTTTCAATACTTACTTTTGCCGAAAACAACGACTCATGGGAAATACCTACCGGTATGATAAAAGGGGGGTTTCGGCTACGAAAGACGAAGTACATCAAGCCATAAAAAATCTGGACAAGGGACTTTTCCCCAATGCTTTTTGTAAAATTCTTCCTGTTTTTGCTGCCGGTTCGGTTGATCATTGCAATATCATGCACGCCGATACGGCCGGTACAAAGACAAGTCTCGCATATTTATATTGGCGTGAAACCGGAGATAAATCTGTTTGGCGCGGCATCGCCCAGGATGCGATTGTCATGAATCTTGACGACATGGCTTGCGTGGGCTGTACGGACAACATCATCTTATCTTCCACCATCGGTCGAAATAAAAACTTAATTCCCGGC
>CALMIT010000474.1 GCA_937864255.1 uncultured Saprospiraceae bacterium | reverse complement strand
TCAACTCGCTTTCGCTCGCATTTTACTTAGAAGGCATTTTTCAGACACACTCTAAAATGTGTATAGATTTAAAGCCCCTCACTCCCTCAAACGCCCCACAATTTTCCCCACATTTTTTTCCTCAAAATAGGCGATCCAGCGCAGGATGAAACGCGACAGGCGCGTTCGCGGACTTCTCACGATGGCGCTGATGCCGGCTACAATTTCATCCACGCCATCTATGCCTGCCTGACGGCCGGGATCGTCGAGCGCCCAGATCAGTTGCGCGTTGCGCCAGGACTGTTCGCGCGCCTCGCGGATGCTGAAATTGACGATGTGCTCATCCGTCTTTTCGCCGATCCAGTCAAGTACGAACATCAGCGGCGAAATTTTCGTCAGGCGTTCCTGCATTTCTTCGGTGAGGTCGGCGAGTATTTGATTCACTTTCCTGAAGTCATTTTCTATCAGTTGGATAGACTGACCGCGCATCACGGCGGCGGCGGCCACGCCGAGGTCGAGATTGATGTGGGCGTTCATCCCCATGATCAGGTGTTGGATGCTGGTGAGTCTTTCGCTTTGCGCGTCGAAGGCAGTCTGCCAGGATTTGCTCAGCGGGCGGCGGCCCTGGTAGCTGTGGTAGGCGGCGAGGTAAAGATTAGCGAAAGCCACGTCAAATTTTTCCATGCGGGCATTGTCTTCAAAAGTTTTATTTTCTACCGCCAACTTGATTTGGGCGGTGGTGCGGCGGTACACGTATGCAAAAATTCCCCAAAAATTATTTGATGCTACAGTCTGATCTATAATATTATCCAGTTCCTGCAAAACTTCTTCGATGGTTTCAGGCATTTTTTGCATGGCAATTTTTTTGTAAAGATATTGAACGACTGCGAAAACACATTTCAAAAAATCGCTTTCAAAACCTGCGCTTGTTATCTTTGTTTGTACAATAAAAAAAGATGAGAATAGCTGTTTTCCGAAAAGCGCATTTCAACGCCGCACACCGGCTGCATATCGCCGACTGGGCGGATGAAAAAAACAAAGCCGTGTTCGGGCTGTGCAGCAATCCGCATTTTCACGGTCACAATTACGAACTGGAAGTGAAAGTGAGCGGCGAAGTGGACCCGCTGACGGGTATGCTGATTGATTTGAAAGATTTGAAAGCGCTGATTTACGAACAAATAGAATTGCGCTTCGACCACAAAAACCTGAACCTCGAGACCGAAGAATTTAAAAACCTGAATCCGACTGCCGAAAATATCTGCTTTGTGATTTGGCAGATTTTGCGCAGCCATCTGGACGAAAAATACGATCTCGCCGTGCGCCTTTACGAAACGCCGCGCAATTTTGTGGAGTACCCCGCCTGAGGCGATTTTTCGATTTGAAAAGTTTATTTTTGGTTTGAAAAAATAAATTGTCATGCGCGACCTGAAATATTTACTGGCTTATTCCGCGCCGCTACTCGCTTTGCTGGGTTTGCTGTGGGGCGGTTGGTGGTCGTATGCGGCGATCATTGAGGCTTTTGTTTTCATACCGCTTTTGGAGCAATTGCTCCCTTTTTCAAAAGAAAACACGCCCGAATCGCAGGAAAATGAGCGTAGCAAAGTGTTCTTTTTCGACCTGCTTTTGTACCTGCATGTGCCGATTATTTACGGCATGCTTTGGCTGTTTTTTCAAAATATGGCTTCCGGCGCTTTTTCTACTTTTGAGACAATCGGCATGACGGCCAGTATGGGACTGATACTCGGTTCTTTCGGTATCAATGTGGCGCACGAACTCGGTCACCGGCAATCAAAGTTGGAACCGCTGCTTTCCAAGATGCTCCTGCTGCCCAATTTATACATGCACTTTATCATCGAACACAATCGCGGACACCACAAAAATGTGGGTACCGACGAAGATCCCGCCTCCGCCAAATTCGGCGAAACGGTTTATGCTTTTTGGTTTCGCTCAAGCGCTGGCGCTTACAAAAATGCCTGGAAACTCGAAGCCGAGCGGCTGCGCAAACTCGGCTTGCCGCCGCTGCATTGGCGCAACGAAATGATTTGGTTCCAGGCGGTGCAGCTTGCGTATCTTTTTGGGGTAGCATTTTGGTTTGGCTGGGCGGTAGCGGGTTTTGCCATTTTAATAGCCGTGATTGGTTTTTTGCTTTTGGAAAGTGTCAACTACATCGAACATTACGGCTTGCGCCGAAAAAAACTCGAATCGGGCCGCTACGAACCGGTGCGCCTGCAACACAGTTGGAATTCCGACCCCGAATTCAGGGGCATTTTCCTGTATGAACTCCC
>CALMIT010000473.1 GCA_937864255.1 uncultured Saprospiraceae bacterium | reverse complement strand
GCCTGATAGATTATTACGAGCGCGAGTTTCTTTATGAAACGGCGCTTCAGGTAGTCGAAGTGGCGATCAAGCACTATCCTTTTACCGTTGATTTTCTGCTCAGAAAAGTACATCTCAGTATTTTCAACAACCAGATAGAAAATGCGCTTCAGACGGTAGATATGGCGGCAGCGCTGGACCCGGGCAGTGTTGACATCAAATTGCACCGGAGCTACATTCTCGCAGAGATTGAATTATTTAAGGAGTCGCTTAACATCATAGAAAGTTTGAAACATTTTAATCTTCAGGGCGAAGTGTTGAGTACGGTCTATTTTTACGAGGGACTGGTGTACGAACGCATGGAACAATTCGAACAAATGTACTGGTCATTGGAAGAAGCTATAAAGTTGGATCCTGAAAATGACAATGCGCTTGAAAAAATGTGGTGGTGTGTGGAAAGATCGGCACACTATGAAAGCAGTATCCGGCTTCACGAATGGGTCGTAAAAGTGAAACCATTCTCCTTTTGGGGCTGGTTTAATTTGGCGAATGCCCTCGAATACTGCTGTGAATATGAAAAAGCAGTGGAAGCCTACGAATTTGCGCTGGTTATCAATGAAAATTCAGAAATAGCTTACCGCCAGTGCGCCGAAGTTTATTTCAACATGATGAAATATGAAGAAGCCTTAAAACACTATGAAGATGTGTTGCAAAGGTTTGATCCCGATAGCGATATTTTAGTACGCGTAGCCATGTGTAATATCAAACTTGGCAAAATAGCTCCCGCCAAAAAATACCTCATGATGGCGGAAGAAGAAGATGATTACAATGACGAGGTTTTTTATCATCTCGGACTCTGCTATGCTGCCGAGCAAAAATGGCAGAAGGCGATACATTACTTCCGCCAGGCCATTCGCATAGAATCGGGGCGCGAAGAATATTATCGCGGCCTTGCCGAAGCCTGGCAAAATGCAGGCAATATTGAAAAAGCCGAGAAATTTTTCAGGAAAGCGGCTGTGACCGGCCCCGAGTTTGCCGAAAACTGGATAGCCTACGCCGGTTTTTTGAAAAATAATAATCGCCACGAAGAGGCGCTTCAAATATTGATGGAAGCCGAGGAGTGCATAGATGATACCTCGCTCAAATATTGCAGGGTTGGTTGCCTGATGGCCATGACCAGATGCGGCGAAGCTTTATATTTTCTCGGTGAGGCGCTTGATGAAAATTTTGAACAAAATAACTTCCTGTTCGAATTTGAGCCGGCGCTCCGTGAAAATGAACAAATAAGGTCAGCGATTTCAGCTTATCACCGGACTTTTAGTACCAGTATTCCCAAAGAGTAATCATATCCAATTCAAATCTCCTTGAAGACGGATTTTGCAAGTATGTAAAAATCCGTCTTCTTTTTATTCGGTAACAATGACGCCGCCGGGAGGTACATCCGCCGCCGAGATTTTTTTGTTTCGAATATTAACATATCAAAATTTTTGAAAGAATATCTCAATGCTCTAAAATATAATTAGCTGAATCAGAAAATTTTATAAGATTAATTCCCCGCGGCCTAAAAGCCGCTAAGTATTTAAAATGTTTTTTATTTTAAAATTTTTTAGGCGGTGACCGGGGTTTTACTGTATCTTTCGCCCCGAGGAAAATTATTGCGTCTGTCTTATAAGCTTTCACGACACCATAAAACGACCCAAAAATTTATGAGCCTGGCTAATGTGATCGATCACACGATTTTGAAACCCGACTGTACTTTGGCGGATATTGAAAAAGTCTGTAAAGAAGCTTTGAACCACCATTTCAAAGCAGTTTGCATACCGCCATTTTATGTCAAAGAAGCCAAGCAGGTTTTGGAAAACAGCGCGGTAAAAGTGTCCACAGTGATTGGTTTTCCTTCGGGTTATTCCTCCACGCCGGCAAAAGTCGAAGAAATAAAACGCGCTCTGGACGATGGGGCAGACGAGTTTGATGTAGTGATTAATATTTGTGCCGTAAAAAACGGCAACTGGAATTTTGTACAAAATGATATCGAGAGTATGACCAGAGCCGTTCACCTGAAAGGCAGAGTCATCAAAATTATCCTCGAAACAGGACTGCTCACCAAAGAAGAAATCGAAAAAGTTTGTTCCATTTGTATCAATTCAGGAGTCAATTTTGTGAAAACCTCTACGGGTTTCAATGGACCCGGCGCTTCAGAAGAGGTGGTGAGTTTTTTGCGCTCCATCCTTCCCCCAACGATTAAAATAAAAGCTTCCGGCGGCATTCGTACGAAAGAAGCTGCCGCGGCGATGATCCGCGCCGGCGCCGAAAGAATCGGTACTTCCGCAGGACCGGAATTACTGTAATTTTAACCTTTTTTGGATACGAATAATACGAAAAAGTCAGCCTGCCTTTCGGCAAATGCTTTTCTACGTCCTTAAAATTTACTAGGTTTGCTGTCTAAGTTTTTTTCAAATAGTAAATGATACGGGAAATGAAAAATATACTCGCTGCAGTAATACTAATCACATTTTTAAATATAAGGGCCGAAGCACAGGGCGTGGTGGTTTATGAAGCGCCGCCCATCGCCGCTATGATGCAAAAATTTGCAGACAACAACCGGATGAAGCCCGAAGTGGAAGGCTGGCGTATTCAGCTGCTCGCTACTACCGACCGACAAAAAGTGGAAAGTGAAAAACAAAAATTTCAGTCGTTATACCCGTACATAACCGTGGATTGGGTACATACCAGACCATATTATAAGTTGAGAGCCGGCGCTTATCGCACGCGCCTTGAAACATACAAAATCTTGTATGCGCTGAAAAAAGACTATCCAAGCGCGTACCCTACCGTGGATAAATTGCGGCCGGAAGAACTGGTTTACTGATATTTTTCGTTCACATTTTTTAAAAGCGAAAACCATCAACCCGATCATTCAAATCACGCAAAAATTGTTGGCAGAGCGAGGTATTGAGTTGGAAGTCAATGCCAGTGATTTGAGTCGCATTCCTAAAAACACGCCTTTTTTAATTGTAGCCAACAGACTATCGGATGTAGTTGACGAACTGATACTGATCCAGATTTTTGCTACTGCCTACCCGTCTTTCAAGCTGCTTTCCGAAAAACCGCCGGGGGTTTCCAGCCAGTTGGATGACTATTTTTTTTCATCCTCATTCCATTTGAATCTTTTTCAAAACCCGAAATACTTTCTGGAAACATTTTTGAAAACCATTGACGAGGAAAAGATGCAGCAGTCGGCGCTGGCTGTGCTGGTAGATTTTTCAGGCTTTCGTATTGAGACGATTACGCGACAGCACCATATTCGCAATCTTTTTAAAACGCTGCGCAACGCGCGGCTCCCCATTTTGCTAGTGAGGCTGGATTCGCCTGACAGAAAAAAACTGCTTTATAAATTACGCCAGTCGGGAGATTTGCGCGATACCAAAATTACGGTGCGCATCGGCAGCCTGGTTTCGGTGGACGATCAGCAGCAATTTGACAAGCGCTTTTGGAAATTTGTCCGTTCCAAAATTTTTGCGCTGGGCACCGGACTTGAGGTGAAAAAGTTTTTCGAATTTACGCTTCCCACTCCAAAAAATGAGCAGGAAAAAATCATCGAACCGGTGTCACCGGAACTCATCATCCGGGAGATCGAGCAGCTTACTTTTTCAAATCTGATTGCCTCCCAGGCAAATTTTGACGTGGTAGTTGCCGCGGCCAAACAAATACCCAACACACTGACCGAAATCGGTCGCCTCCGCGAAATAACTTTCAGGAGCGTGGGCGAAGGCACAGGCAAGCCGCTGGATTTGGATGAATTTGACTTGTACTATCTGCAACTCATCATTTGGGACCGGGAAGAAAAAAGAATTGTCGGTGGCTACAGGCTCGGAGAGGGAGACGAGATCTTTAACAAATACGGGATAGAAGGTTTTTACATCAGCAGCCTTTTCAAAATTGAGACCGGCTTTTATCCGATTATTCAAAAATCAGTAGAACTAGGCAGGTCTTATATCGTGGAAGATTATCAGAAAAAGCGTTTGCCGCTTTTTTTATTGTGGCGCGGCATCCTGTTTTTCCTGCTTAAAAATCCGCAATATCGCTATCTCTACGGTCCGCTCAGCATCAGTAAGTATTACTCAAATGTGTCAAAAAGCATCATCGTTGAGTTTATTAAGCGCTATTTTTTCGACCATGAATTGTCCAAATTCTTGAAACCGCGCAAACCTTTCAAAGTGCGCACCGAAAAAGTGGACATAGACCTTTTATTGCGAAATCTGCCAGCGGAATTGAATGCTTTGGATAATTTTATCGAAGACATAGAGCCGGAACATTTTCGGATTCCTGTTTTGCTAAAGCAATACGTAAAACAAAACGCGAAATTTATCAGCTTCAACGTAGATCCAAATTTTTCGGACGTGCTGGACGGGTTTATGATTCTTGATTTGAATGATGTGCCGCTGGCCACTATCGAGGCTTTGAAAAAAGAAGTGAGTTGAAAAAATAAAACTATGCGTTCAAGTCGCAATACAACGATATTTTGGCTTTTGGCGGCGATAGCTGTGGTCGCATTATTTTATTTTTTCGGAGGTGAAAAATTGAAACACGACTGGAAAGAGACTTACAGCGCGGCCAGCAAAGAGCCTTACGGTACAAAAATTTTAGTACAGTTACTCGAAAAATTTTTCCCCGGAGAAAGTTTTTACAAGCTCAGCGACGACGATTTTGTCGCGCAACTTTCCAGGCCGCAAAGCGGCTCAAATTATGTGTTTGTCGGAGCTTCTTTTCACCTGGACTCCGTAGAAACTCGGGTGCTTCTGGATTTTGTTGCCGCAGGCAACACTGCTTTTTTTTCTTCCAAAACTGCTCCCTTTGACTTTTTAAGCGAAATTTTACCACCAGATTGCGAGGGTGAAAACTGGCTTTATTATGAATCTGATTACCGCGATACCTCCGTCCGGCTGAATTTTTCTTACCCTGACCTCGCCGATCAAGATGGATTTGAGTACAACTACGTGCTGCGAGGCGCGCCGTCGGGCAGGTATTTGTGGTCATTTTTTATGACCGAAACTTACTGTGATTCTTTGTGGTCAGATTACGCAAATCTGGGAAACATAGACGATCAGGTAAATTATCTGAGCATACCTTTCGGCGACGGCACGGTGTTGCTGCACTCCACGCCGCTCGTTTTCACAAATTATCACCTGCTGGAAGAAAAAAAACTGGAATATGTGGAGAAAGTATTTTCCTACTTCTCGGAAGGAACGATCTATTTTGATCTGAAAAGGTCTGAAGAAGAATTGCTTACCCAAAGGCGCAACGGTCGGTCGCAGTCTAATCGCCCCGGAGAGTCGCCGCTCAATTTTGTACTTGCACAGCCGCCGCTGGCCTGGGCCTGGTATTTATTACTGACTTTGGGTTTGCTTTACGCGATTTTTTATGCGCGCCGCCGCCAGCGCATTGTCCCGGTGCTTGAGCCGAACACCAATACTTCGCTGGAATTTATCAAAACTATCGGAAGGCTTTATTTCCAACAAGGCAGTCCGAAACAGGTCTGCATTCAGAAAATGAAATTTTTGCAAAATCACATCCGCGAACGCTACTACCTGCCGCTAAAAGACTGGGACGAGGCTTTTATTTTGCAGTTGCACCAAAAATCGGAAGTGCCGAAGGAACTGCTCGAAAAAATTGTTTTCATGTACAAAAACATCCTCAACTCCAATTTTGTGTCTGAAAAAACGCTGATGGATTTTCACAAACTACAGGAAGAATTTTTTAAAATCAGAAAATAATCCCGCCCGGCAAGTCGGCGTCCCTCGTTTCAAAATTTCTACCTTTGCCGCCGAAAAATAAATGACCATGTCCTTGGAAGACAAATGTGTTCGGGAAACGCACTTTCAGCTACCCAATCAAACCGGCTTTTACAAAGGCAAAGTACGCGACGTGTACACCGTCGGCGACCGGCTCGTCATGGTAGCCAGCGACCGGATTTCGGCATTTGATCACGTGCTGCCGCGCCCGATTCCTTTTAAAGGGCAGGTGTTGAATCAAATTGCCGCGCATTTTTTGGAAGCTACGCGATCAATAGTGCCTAACTGGCTGCTCGCCACGCCCGATCCAAATGTGTCCATCGGAAAAATGTGCACGCCTTTCAAAGTAGAAATGGTAATACGCGGCTACCTCGCCGGACACGCCTGGCGCGAGTACAAAGCCGGCAAAAGAATACTCTGCGGCGTAGCGCTACCGGAGGGATTGAAAGAAAATGACCGCTTGCCACAGCCCATCATCACGCCGTCCACCAAAGCCGACGAGGGACACGACGAGGATATTTCAAAAGAAGAAATTCTTCGCAAAGGCATCGTGAGCGCCGAGGATTACGCTGTGATAGAAAGTTACACGTATGCACTTTTTAAAAAAGGAACGGAGATGGCCGCTGAGCGCGGTTTGATTTTGGTGGATACGAAATATGAATTCGGAAAAGCGGGCGATGAAATTTTGCTGATAGACGAGGTGCATACGCCGGATAGTTCGCGCTATTTTTACAAAGAAGGTTACGAAGCACGG
>CALMIT010000472.1 GCA_937864255.1 uncultured Saprospiraceae bacterium | reverse complement strand
GAGAACTGGCGCGCGCGAAAGGATTTGAATAAACTTTCAATTTTTAGAAATTCCGCACGATTCCGGCTGTTTTAAATAACCGGAATCGTGCGGAAATCTTAATCATTTTTTTGTACCAGCGGTTTGTTTTTTAGAATAGACTGCAACGCTTCTTCAATGACCGGGTCGTTGTCATTAATCACTTCATAAAAAGCGGTGTCTCCGTAAATGTGCCGCGCCAGGCGGGCTTTCAGATTTTTTTTGATAAGGCTCTCTACTTTTGAAAGTTGGCGATTGTTTCTTTTCACGCCGCCTTTCGACTCCGCGTAATTCAGGAAATCGTAAAAAAGCTGGTCGTTGATTTGAAATTTATTTTCAAATTGTTTTTGCGACATTTCGGCGAAAGCCGCTTTATTTTCTTCATAGTACCTGAAAATAAAAGGCGGAATCTGCTGTCGCAAGGTCAGAAAATACTCGCTGAATAAAACCGTGTCAATCGGCACAAAAATATCAGGCATGATGCCGCCGCCGCCAAAAACCACCCTGCCGCCCGCGGTATAATATTTAGTCGTATCGTGGTTGGAAAATTTGCTTTCGTCTTCCAGTTCGCCGCTTTCAAATCGGTGAACGAGGTCGCCGTCGTAATCTTCCTCGTTTTTGTACTCCCGCTGAATGCAGCGCCCGGAAGGCGTGTAATAACGCGCAACGGTGAGCCGCAACGCCGATCCGTCGCTTAGTTTGTACTGCTCCTGCACCAGACCTTTGCCAAACGAGCGCCGCCCCACAATCACGCCTCTGTCCCAATCCTGAATCGCGCCGGCCACGATTTCGCTGGCCGATGCTGAGCCTTCATCTATCAAGACGGCAACTTTATCAATGTCGAAAAAATTGCGCCCTGTGGATTCGTAATCCGTCCGGCGCACTGAGCGGCCTTCCGTGTACACCAGCAATTTGTCGCGTTCGGCAAACAGTTGGCTGAGCAATTTTGTGGCTTCCTGCAAATAGCCGCCGGGATTTTGGCGCAGGTCGAGCACCAGGTTTTTCATGCCTTCCTTTTCCACCAGTTTTTCGAGTTCTTGCATAAACTCCGTGTAAGTGTTGGCGCTGAAACGGTTGACTTTAAAATAGCCCGTTTTTTCATCCAGCATATAAGCGACATCCACGCTGTGGGTAGGAATTTTGTCTCTTTTAACTTTAAAAAGGCGGGTTTTTCTTTCGGCCGGGCGCAGGATTTTGAGCGTGATTTCCGAGCCGGGATCGCCGCGCAGATAATTGACCACATCGTCGGAAGAAAGTCCTTTTCCCGCCAGAGTAGAATCACCGATCATGATAATTTTGTCGCCGGCCATGATGCCTACGGCTTCGGAAGGGCCGCCGGCGAGCGGCGTGACGACCACGATGGTATCGTCAAGCAACATAAATTCGATACCTATGCCGTCAAAATTGCCTTGCAACTGCTCGTTGACTTCCTGCAATTCTTCTTTCGGTATAAATGTGGAATGTGGATCAAGCCTGCCCAAAAGGTACTCGATGGCTTCTTTCACCAATTCGTCGCCTTTCACATCGTCCACGTATTTGGCGTCTATGTAGCGCACCAGTTCTTCCATTCTGCCGTAGCCGATGAAGGGCATGGCTTTGCCGGATTCGTCCGGTTCTATGAGGAGGCGGGGCTGAGGTTCGTGCAGTTGCGTGCCTGCCAGCATACCCAAAACAATCGCCCCCGACAGCATCAGGGGCAGCCATATTTGCCACTTTTTCAGTTGATGAGTATTTTCTTCTTGCTGCATCAGGAGTTTTTATTTACCTGTTTTGAAAAACCTTCGCTCTAAACACGGGCAAGCCCGCAAAGGTTGGTCAACGGAAGCAAAAGTAGGCAAAATAAGTTTTGGACATCCGGCGCGGCGTACTAAGTTTTCAAACTTGAAATCAGAGTTCGTAATTGGGACGTAATTGGTGTCCGGTAACGTCGCTGCTGTAAAAACTATTGATGTACTGCACGACTTCTTCCACATCGTCCGTCACGGGAATCAACCCCAGGTCGTCCGGGTTCACGTTTTGGTGACCTTCCAGCATGGTTGTTTTTATCCAATCTATCAAACCGGCCCAATATTTTGTTCCCACGAGGATGATGGGCACTTTGGAAATTTTTTTGGTTTGCGAAAGCGTCAGCACTTCAAACAATTCGTCCATCGTGCCGAAGCCGCCCGGCAATACCACGAAAGCCTGCGCATATTTTACAAACATGACTTTTCTGACGAAGAAATATCTGAAACTCAGGTTTTTATCGTAGTCAATAAATTGATTGTGGCTTTGCTCGAAAGGAATATCAATATTAAGACCTACCGACACGCCGCCATAAAGCGAGGCGCCTTTATTGCCGGCTTCCATGATACCAGGGCCGCCGCCGGTGATGATGCCGTAGCCTTCTTCGGTGAGTCTTCTGGAAATATCTACCGCAACTTTGTAGTATGGGTTGTCGGGCTTCGTGCGTGCCGAGCCAAAAATGGAGACACAGGGTCCAATTTTGTTGAGTGATTCGAATCCGTCCACGAGTTCGGAAATTACCTTGAACATCGTCCAACTGTTCTCGCCTTTGATAGAAGCCCACTGCTTGCGCGGGTTTTTTTTCGTGGTTGGTACGTGGTTATTATTGTCGTTCATCTACTATAAATTTTTATTCAAACACATAATTTAGACAAGAATGCCTGCCCGCTATATAGCGGGCAGGCAAGGCTATTTAAGTCTTTTGGGTCTAAAATGCAAATTTTAAAAACCCGTCTTGTTCAATGAAGTTTATTTTGAAAACGAAAAGTCTTGTTTTTTGAAAAATACCCGCTGCAAATTTGAACTTCAGAGAGCCGTCTAATTTCTTTTATAATTCGTAAATTCTTTATCAATAAACTGGTGCAGTTCGTCTACGTTATCAAATTTTTCAAAAATTTCCCTGAACTGCTGCGCGTCGTTTGCATTCGTCGGAATCACGTAGCGGAACACGTCTTCGTCAGTGATTTCACTACCGCTTAAAATAATCAGCCGCTCCACCACATTGCGCAATTCGCGGATATTTCCGGGCCAGCTCAGATTTTTCAGCGCGACCAGCGCTTCTCTTGAAATGTATTTGGGCGCCACGCCGTAGTCCGTACAAATCTGTTCGATGAAATATTCCACGAGCATCGGAATGTCTTCGCGTCTTTCGCGCAGCGGCGGCACTTCTATCATAATCACCGCCAGCCTGAAATAAAGGTCTTCCCTGAAATTTCCTTTTTTGATTTCTTCGCGCAAATCTTTGTTGGTCGCCGCGATGACCCGCACATCTACCGTAATGTCTTTTTCGCCGCCCACGCGAGTGATTTTATGCTCCTGCAAAGCGCGCAAAACTTTTGCCTGTGCATTCAGACTCATGTCTCCAATTTCATCCAAAAACAGCGTGCCACCGTGCGCCTGTTCAAATTTACCGATGCGCTGTTTGTGCGCCGAGGTAAACGAACCTTTTTCATGTCCAAACAGCTCACTGTCAATCAATTCGGGGGGAATGGCAGCGCAGTTTACTTCCACGATCGGTTGCGTGTTGCGCGGACTTTTTTCGTGTATCCAGCGGGCTACGAGTTCTTTTCCGGTACCGTTGTCGCCGGTCACCAGCACCCTCGATTCGGTGGGCGCTACGCGGTCTATCAGTTCTTTTATTTTAGCAATGGCGGGTGCTTCGCCGATGATTTCCTGCACTTTCGATTTGATGACTCTCTTTTGGAGTACCTTGGTTTCGGTGATGAGGCTCGATTTGTCCATAGCGTTGCGTATGGTGATTAAAAGACGATTCAAATCGGGCGGTTTTGAGATGTAATCGAAGGCTCCTTTTTTCACGGCTTCTACGGCAGTTTCTATGTTTCCATGTCCCGAAATCATAACCACGGGCGTGTCGGGTGCTAATAAATGTACTCTTTCGAGGGCTTCCATGCCGTCCATTTTAGGCATTTTGATATCCATCAGGATGACATCGAACTGGTCTTTTTTTAGTTTTGCCATACACTCCAAACCATCCGAAGCCTCTTCCACCGCAAATTTTTCAAACTCAAGAATTTCTTTCAGGGTGCGGCGGATGGCCGGTTCGTCGTCAACGATCAGAATTTTTGCCATACTCTTCGTTTAATCTTTTAAATTGAAAGGATTTACAAATTAAGATTATTTCTATCCATGAAGCAATAATTACGCCAAAGGCCGGGTAAGGTTACAAGGTGGGCGGGAGATTTGGCAAAATTGTTAATTAGTGCTTTTTAAAAATCAATCCAACTCCCTCACTGCCATCCAGGCCAATAAGCCCGCGCCGGGGAGCAGGCAGGTCTCATCCACGTCAAAAGTGTTGGTATGGACGGGCGAGGTGATACCTTTCGAAACATTGCCGGTGCCGAGGCGGTAAAAGCAAGCGGGCATTTCCTGCGAATAGTAAGCAAAATCTTCCGCCGTCATGCGAATCGGGAGTTCAACCACATTTTTTTCACCCAAATATTCGACGGCATATTGACGGGCGCGCTGCGTGAGTTGTTCTTCATTGATCAAAAAAGGATAACCTTTTACGATGTCAAATTCACATGCGCCGCCCATGCTTTTAGCAATATTTTCAGCCATCTTTTTCATTTTGCGATGTGCTGCTTTGCGCCAATTTTCATCCATCGTACGAAAAGTACCTTCCATCCGCACTTCGTTTGGAATCACATTGGTGTTACCGCCCTCCGAGTTTATTTTTCCAAAAGTCAAAACGGTCGGCGTAGTCGGGTCAGCATTCCGGCTGACGATTTGTTGGAGTTGTACTAAAATATTGGCGGCAATGAGTACCGGGTCAACGCACTCGTGGGGCATAGCGCCGTGTCCGCCGCGCCCTTTCACCGTCACATAAATTTCATCGGCGGAAGCCATGTACTTTCCGGCGCGCAGCCCCACTTTTCCGGCGGACAGCGGCGGGTGTACGTGCTGTCCGAAAATGCTGTCGGGCTTCGGATTTTTTAAAGCGCCTTCCTTGATCATGATGGATGCGCCGCCGGGTAGTTTTTCTTCGGCGGGTTGAAAAATCAATTTTACCGTGCCTTCAAATTCGGATTTCAACGCATTTAAAATCTTGGCTGCGCCGAGCAGAGAAGTCGTGTGTACATCGTGCCCGCAGGCGTGCATCACCCCCGGATTTTTGGATTTGTAATCCACATCGTTGGCTTCCAAAATCGGCAAGGCGTCCATATCGGCGCGGAGCGCCACAGTTTTTTTACCCGGATTTTTGCCTTCGATGAGTGCGGTGATGCCGTTTCCGGCGATACCCGTTTTATGGGGAATTCCAAATTCGGTCAGTTTTTTTGAAATGAACTTGCCGGTTTCCACTTCCTGAAATGACAGTTCCGGAAATTGGTGCAAGTGCCGCCGGATGGCGACCATTTCCTCAAAAAAATCTTTAGCCAGTTGTTTGATTTTATCTTGAATCATCAGTTTTTTGAAAAATTCAATCGCGCAAAATTAAACCTCCGCCGCAGCTTCCATTTCGGCGGTTTCTTCTTCATCAGCCAGGTCTTTTTCAATGCGCAGATTGCCAATGATAAATTCCTGCCGCTCCATTGTGTTGGTCCCCATGTAATACGTCAGCAAGTCGTCAAGGTCGGTTTCTTCGTTGAGAATGACCGGTTCGAGGCGGATATTTTCGTTGATAAAGTCTTTGAATTCGTCGGGCGAAATTTCACCAAGCCCTTTAAACCGGGTGATCTCGGCTTTCCCGCGCAGTTTTTTGACTGCCGCCTGTTTTTCGGTTTCACTGTAGCAGTAAATGGTTTCTCTTTTGTCTCTCACGCGGAAAAGTGGCGTTTGCAAAATATACAAGTGTCCGTTGCGCACCAGGTCGGGGAAAAACCGCAGGAAAAAAGTCAACAACAGCAGCCGGATGTGCATGCCGTCCACATCGGCGTCGGTTGAGATAACCACGCGATTGTAACGCAATTCGTCCAGCCCGTCTTCAATGTTGAGCGCGTGTTGGAGCAGGTTGAGTTCCTCATTTTCGTACACGATTTTTTTGGTTTTGCCGAAGCAGTTGAGCGGCTTTCCGCGCAAGCTGAACACTGCTTGCGTTTCCACTTGACGCGCTTTCGTGATCGAGCCGCTCGCAGAGTCGCCCTCGGTGATGAAAATGGTCGTTGCGAGTTTTAATTCATCTGTTACTTTGCCATTATCGCTGAGGTGATAGCGGCAGTCACGCAGTTTTTTGTTGTGTACGGCGGCTTTTTTGGCGCGCTCGTTTGCCAGTTTTTTGATGCCGGCAATTTCCTTGCGCTCGCGCTCGGATTGTTTGATCCGCTTTTCAATTGCCTCGGATATTTCTTTGTTTTTGTGCAGGTAGTTGTCGAGTTCTTTTTTGAGAAAATCCACGATGAAAGAGCGCAGCGATTGCCCGCCCGGAGCAATTTCGGTCGAGCCCAGTTTGGTTTTGGTCTGCGATTCGAAAACCGGTTCTTCTACGCGCACGCTCACGGCAGCGATGATGGAAGAGCGAATATCTTTGGCGTCGTAATTTTTATTGTAAAAATTGCGAATTGTTTCCACTACAGCCTCCCTGAAATAATTCAGGTGCGTGCCGCCCTGCGTAGTATTTTGCCCGTTTACAAAAGAGTAATACTGCTCGCCGTAATGGTCACCGTGTGTCATGGCGATTTCAATATCGTCGCCTTTCAGATGGATGATGGGGTAGCGAATGTGTTCATTGCTTGTACGTTTGTCGAGCATATCAAGCAGCCCGTTTTTTGAATAAAAACTCTGCCCGTTAAATTGGATTTTTAGCCCGGCATTGAGGTAAGCGTAGTTCCACAATTGCGTTTCTACAAACTCGCTTCTGAATTTATATTTTTTAAAAATGGAAGCGTCGGGTCTGAAAACCGTCAGTGTGCCGTCTGAGTCGGCGGACTTTACAACTTTCGCGTCGTTAATCAGATTTCCCTGTTCAAATTCCGCCAATTTGGTTTGTCCTTCGCGGAAAGCCTGCACTTTAAAATAGTCTGAAAGTGCATTGACTGCCTTTGTGCCCACGCCGTTCAGCCCGACAGATTTTTTAAAAGCTTTCGAATCGTATTTACCGCCGGTGTTGATTTTAGAGACGCAGTCCACCACTTTTCCCAGTGGGATACCTCGCCCGTAATCCCGTACCGCCACCTCTCCCTCGTCTATTTTGACATCAATGATTTTGCCAAAGCCCATTACGTGCTCGTCAATGGAATTATCAATTACTTCTTTCAGCAAAACGTAAATTCCGTCGTCGGGAGTAGAGCCGTCGCCGAGTTTGCCGATGTACATTCCCGGACGCAGCCGAATGTGTTCTTTCCAATCCAGCGAGCGGATATTATCTTCGTTGTAGGTTATTTCTGCCATTCTGTTTTTATTAAACTGTGCCGGTAAAATTAGACAGGCGCGTCAATTTTTACAACTATTTGTTTTTAATTTTTAAAAAATTATAAAAATTTGTTTTACAAAATTATAAAAATTCGCTTGTTTGAGATAAAAAAACAGGGCTAAAACCTCTTACAGTTTAGCCCTGTTATGTGGGGATAGATTTAATCAATCTTCTGAGTCAGGTGTCCGAATAGGCGCCTTTGGGGAAACTTTGGTTATTGGGGGAACTTTTTAACGCACTACCCAGATATAGCCACCATCATTACCTCCAGAAGAATTCAGTTTCGATGGATTGTGACAGAAAAACATGAGTTGGGGGAGTTTTTGTTTTTAAACGGTTTCTTATCTAAATATTGTCTATAAAACACATAAAGATATTATTAAATTAATTTCAAAAATAATGCCAAAATTGCTGACATTCAGAGATTAGATAGATGGACTCAATTTTAAATTTCTTTGAAAATAAAAAATCAGTTGTGCAGCCCTTGCGGGGATTTTCATTTGATGCAGTAAATGTTTTCGTGTTGCGCGACGATTTGCTGCACCCTGAAATTTCCGGCAATAAATGGCGAAAACTAAAGCACAACCTGCTCAACGCGCGTGCGCTGGGACATGACCGGCTGCTTACTTTTGGCGGCGCATTTTCCAATCACCTGGCTGCGGTGGCTGCTGCCGGAAAAATCTTTAATTTCAAAACAGCAGCTTTTGTGCGCGGTGAAGACGCGTCGCCGCGGAACCCCACACTGACTTACTGCCGTGAATGTGGAATGGAGCTTTTTTTTGTGTCGCGCACCGAATACAAAGCGCATGATTTTAGCGCGATTGATGGGCAGTGGGCGGATGCTTACCAGATTCCGGAAGGCGGCTCGAATTGTGCGGCGCTGGAAGGATTTACCGATTTTGTCGCCGATATAAAAAGCGGGATGGCGGAATTGCCGAATTACATTTGTGTAACAGCCGGCACGGGAGGCACAAGCGCGGGCATCATTTCCAAACTTGATTTTGAGGCAGAAGTGCTGAGCTTTCCTGTTTTAAAAGGTGGTTTTATGAAAGAAAATATTAGCAAACTGCTCTCGGAGTGCGGACAGGAGAGGCGGCTTAATTGGAAGGTGATGGATGATTATGACTTCGGAGGTTACGCCAAATGGAATGAAGAACTGCTGCAATTCATAAAAGCGTTCTATCAAAATAATGACTTTGCTTTGGACCCGATTTACACCGGAAAATTGTTTTTTGGCGTGCACGATCTTTTACAAAAAGGCTATTTTAAAAAAGACAGCCGGATTTTGCTGGTGCATACGGGCGGGCGGCAAGGCATAGCCGGATTCAACCGACGTTTCCTAACCAATTTGCCGACTTGATTTTCTATTAAAATTTATAAAAAATCACATACCTCATTTTCTATCTTCGCCCTCCAAATTGAAATCGAAATGATACTTTCCGATAAAAAAATCCTCCAATCCATCGAAGAGGGGCAAATCATCATAGAGCCTTTTCGCGCTTCGTGCCTGGGTACAAATTCGTATGACGTGCATCTGGGAAAATGGCTGGCGGTGTACAAAGACCGAATTTTAGACGCCCGCAAACACAACGAAATCGAGCATTTTGAAATTCCTGAAGACGGCTATGTGTTGCATCCCGGCACTCTGTACCTCGGCGTGACGGAGGAATATACGGAGACGCACAATTCTGTTCCGTTTTTGGAAGGAAAATCCAGCGTGGGGCGGCTCGGTATTGATATACACGCCACTGCGGGAAAAGGCGACGTGGGATTTTGCAACACCTGGACATTGGAAATTTCGTGTACGCAACCCGTCAGAATTTACAGAGGAATGCCTATCGGGCAGTTGATTTATTTTATGGTGGAAGGCGACATTCAGAATTATTACAACAAAAAACAGAATGCAAAATACAATCAGCGCACCGAAAAACCGGTGGAGAGCATGATGTGGAAGAACAAGTTTTGAGTTGCTAAAAAATTATAAAAAAAGCGGCGTCCGTGAATTTCACGGACGCCGCTTTTAATTTTTGCTGTGAGGGAAGGATTCGAACCTCCACGAGGCGGTTAGTTCCGGCGGAATTTTTCCCGAGCTCCTCACCCCCGAGACAGGAGGGCTTGTCTGCCAACCTCAACACCTCCCATTTATTTTGAAAATCTCACTTGTTTTCGGC
>CALMIT010000471.1 GCA_937864255.1 uncultured Saprospiraceae bacterium | reverse complement strand
ACTATCGTTTTTTTGCTCCTTTTCTGCGCGGCGCAGTCCTTACTTGCTCAAAATGAAAACGCGATTCCGCCCAATGACCAACTGCGTTTTGACGGATTTTACCTCGGCGTTGCTTTCGGCAGCCAGAATATTTTTGGCGGCTCATTTGTGAATGGCGTGGACGTGTTGGCGCAGGATTCCCGTTTTGTCACTGATTTTTCGGCGGGCTATCGCCGCCAATTTTTTAAAGGCAGAATGATGTTCGGCGCTGAATTGCAAACCGGCATCACGGATGGCGATTTGATGCACGAAGATCCTGAAAACCAGCTTTTTATCAAATATGAAAATAGCAGTCAGTGGGGCGTCGGATTAACGTTGGGCGCTGCACTGGGCAAGCGAAAAAATATACTCGTTTTCGCCTATGGCAATGAAACGAAAAGGCGCTTCGACGTGCGTATTAATGAAAACGGCAGCACTTACAATCAAAAAGACAAACAGGGAATGTTGAAATACGGACTCGGACTGGAAGTGCCTGTTTATAAAGGTTTGAATGTGCGGGCTACTTTTGGCGGCTTGCGGGTGGATTTTGGCGATTTGGTTACCAATATTGACGTGGAAGACAAAGCAGACATCATGGCGGGACTGCTGTGGCAATTTTGAACATTCCCGCTTTTTTGGTTTTTTTATGACAAAAACATTTTTAAAATTGGCTGCTCCGCCGGCAAAATTTGAAAATCTGTTTTTGACAGTGAGTGTTTTCTCCCTTTGCGACCGGAATAATCCGCCAAGCCTAAATACCTAAAAATGAGCGATACGATTCAAAATATTGAAATAGAATTTCTTACCGCCGACGATTATGAAGAATTAAAACAAGCTATGATTAGCGCTTACCAGAGTATGCCGAATGCGTATTGGAAGCGGAGTCATATAGAAGCGCTGCTGCGAAAATTCCCGGAAGGACAAATTGTCATAAAAGTGAACGGCAAAATTGCCGGCTGCGCTTTGTCCATCATTGTGGACTCCAAAAAGTTTGAAGAACTGCATTCTTACAAAGAAATAACCGGCAATTATACATTTGATACGCACACGCCAAAAGGCGATGTACTTTACGGCATTGATGTGTTCGTCAACCCCGAATTTCGCGGTTTGCGATTGGGGCGCAGGATGTACGACTACCGGAAAGAACTTTGTGAAAAACTGAACTTGCGCAGCATTGTATTCGGTGGCAGAATTCCGAATTATCACAAATATTCCGATCAAATCACGCCTAAAGAATACATTGAACAGGTAAAGTCAAAAAAAATCCACGACCCGGTACTCAATTTTCAGCTTTCCAATGATTTTCACCCCGTTCGGGTACTTAAAGGCTACCTGGAAGGCGATGATGCCTCCGAGGACTATGCAGTGCTATTGCGCTGGGATAATATTTATTTTGAAAAGCCGAATAAATCGGTCAGCGCCATCAAGAAAGTAGTGAGGCTCGGAATTGTACAGTGGCAAATGAGACCTTACAAAGATTGGAAAGATTTGATGCAACAAGCCGAGTATTTTATTGACGCGCTGAGTGGATATAAAAGTGATTTTGCCCTTTTCCCGGAATTTTTTAATGCGCCTTTAATGGCGGAGTTCAACCACCTTCACGAACCGGAGGCTATTAGAAAGTTGGCAGAATATACCCCGCCGATATTAAAAGAATTTGCGCACCTGGCCATTTCTTACAACATTAATATTATCACGGGTAGTATGCCTGAACTGGTCAATGGACAACTTTACAATGTCGGTTATCTCTGCAAGCGAAACGGCAAAGTAGAGCGTTACGAAAAGCTGCACGTCACGCCCGACGAGGAGCGCGTGTGGGCGATGAAAGGCGGCAGTGGCTTGCAAACTTTTGATACGGACTGCGGAAAAATAGGCATTCTGATTTGTTACGACGTGGAATTCCCCGAGCTGTCGCGCTTGCTGGCGGACGAGGGTATGGAAATATTATTTGTGCCTTTCCTCACCGATACACAAAACGGCTTTTCGCGCGTGCGGCATTGCGCGCAGGCGCGAGCTATCGAAAATGAGTGCTACGTGGCCATCGCCGGCAGCGTCGGCAATCTGCCAAATGTACACAACATGGACATTCAATATGCTCAGTCAATGGTATTTACGCCCTGCGATTTTCCTTTTCCGACCAATGGACTCAAAGCCGAAGCCACGCCCAACACCGAGATGATACTGATAGCCGACGTAGATATTGATTTGCTGACGGAGTTGCATAATTTCGGCAGTGTGAAGAATTTGAAAGACCGCCGGAAAGACCTTTTTGTGTTGAAAAAAAGGTAAGGATTTTTTGAAACCGGCTTAAATATTTTTACAAATCCGTTTCACCAAGTCCGGTCCTTCATAGATTAAGCCGGTGTACACTTGCACCGGGCTCGCGCCCGCCTCAAGTTTTTCCCTGGTAGCTTCCGGGCTGTCTATGCCACCGACGGCGATGATGGGAGTTTTCCCACTGGATTTGGCAGCGAGATAGCGGATAATTTCGGTTGATTTTTCGCGCACCGGCGCACCGCTCAGTCCACCCGCGCCGATGGATTCCAGCATTTCCGGGGTCGTTTTCAGTGCGCTTCTTT
>CALMIT010000470.1 GCA_937864255.1 uncultured Saprospiraceae bacterium | reverse complement strand
CCTCGAAGCGCCCCTCGAAATGGAATTGGAAAGACTGCGCCACGACTTGGTCGGCGACGGCTGGCAGGTGTTGTGGTTTGCTGTGGAGTCGGACGCCTCGGTCACTTCTGTAAAATCGCAAATTGAAGCTGCTTATCACGACGACTCGCTTGCTGTGAAATCAGTGCTGTTGTTTGGTCAAATACCTGTCCCATACTCCGGCAATGCAGCCTGGGATGGTCATACCGATCATCAGGGCGCCTGGCCGGCTGATACTTATTATGGCGATATGGATAGCGACGCCTGGACAGACGTCACAGTAAATAATACCTCGGCGGCGCGTCCCGAAAATGATAATGTGCCGGGCGACGGCAAATTCGATCAAAGTTTTACGCCGACGGCGCTGGAATTGGTTGTGGGCAGGGTGGATTTTTCAAATATAGACGAAGGTACTTTCGGCGCCACCCGAACGGAATTGTACCGCAGGTATTTGGACAAAAATCACCGGTGGAGAAATAAACTTTACACTGTTGAAAATCAGGCAATTGTGGATGATAATTTCGGCTATTTCAGTGGAGAAGCTTTCGCAGCCGACGCTTACAGAAACGGCTATCCTTTGGTAGGTATGGGAAATGTAGTGACCGGAGATTTTTTCAATGATACGGACGATGACAGCTACCTGTTTGGTTATGGTTGCGGTGGCGGTACTTATACCGGCGCCGGCGGTGTGGGAAACAGCGCACAGTTTGGCAGCGACAGCGTCAATATTGTTTTTTCGATGCTTTTTGGTAGTTATCACGGCGATTGGGATTATTCGCCCAATCCTTTTATGCCGAGCGCTCTTGCCTCTAAAGGAGGCATTCTGACTTGCGGTTGGGCGGGTCGTCCCGACTGGTTTGCACATCACCTGGGTGCTGGAGAAACCATCGGTTATTCTGCTTTGCTTACGCAAAATTCCTGCGATATAGACGGGTATTATCCAAATTTTGGAGAGTGCGGAGCGCATATTGCGTTGATGGGCGACCCGTCTTTGCGCGCGCAAATCGTAGCTCCGGCTACTGATTTGGTACTGCAACAGCAATGCAATGAGGTAATGCTGAGTTGGACGGGTTCTTCGCAGCCAAACCTGATGGGTTATCATGTGTATCGTTCGCAGATTTTTAACGGCGTCTATACCCGACTCACCAATGCGCCGATAAGCGATAATTCTTTCACTGATAATAATCCGGTGGCAGGGGCCCTTTACTATCAAGTCCGCGCAGTGGCAATGGAACAAACGCCCAGCGGTAGTTTTTACAATACCAGCACCGGTGTTTTTGGGAACTTGGACTTTGTGCTTGCTGATCCGCCTGTGGCAGACGCCGGCCCCGATCAGGTCTTGACCTGCGCCCAATTGTCGTTTGATTTTGATCCTTGTATCGCGCCTTTTATGTGTGAATTGACGGATGCGAATGGCGGACAAATTTCTTTGCCGGCCACATTGAATCAAGCCGGTGAATATTACCTCACGGTGACCGACCCTGCAACAGGCTGCTCCTCATCAGACACGCTTGTTGTTTCTGAAAATACAACCGCGCCGGCTGACGTGGAAGCTGTTTTGGGCGCAATTGACTGCGCGACCGAATCGGCAACTTTAAATGCAACTTCCACCACCGGAGGTGTGAATTTTTCGTGGAGCGGTCCGAATGGATTTTCGTCTGACGAACAAAACCCGGTCATCACTGAGCCGGGCGAATATATTTTGACAGCGACCGATCCGGTCAACGGTTGTTCGGCTGTTGATTCTATTTTGGTGGACGTGAGCTTCAGTGCGCCCGACGCAAGTGCTGCGGGCGGTGATTTGACCTGCGACGTAAGTTCCGTGCAGTTGTCGGGCAGTTCTACCACGCCGGACGTGACTTACCTGTGGACAGGGCCGGACAATTTTATCTCCACCCTGCAAAATCCTGAAGT
>CALMIT010000469.1 GCA_937864255.1 uncultured Saprospiraceae bacterium | reverse complement strand
GAGAAAAAGCGTAATCCGGGTCATGCCCGGAATGTCGTTTTTAAAAATATAATCATCCACCATTACTTCCACCAATTTCGGGCGCAGGATGGAAATCGGTCCCAAAATCACCGCCAGAAAACCCGATAGTGCGAAGATAAGTTTGTAGGGTTTTGCCTGCGCCAGTACACGCCAGAGCAGGTAGATGTCTATTTTATTTTTATCCATAAAATGTGAAAACCGGGTGAAGAAAATTTGAAATCCCGACAGTGTTTTTGACAAACAGCCAAGCGCCAAAAGAGTTGCTCCCTGCTACAAAAGTAGCCCGCTCAAATTCAATTGAAAAGAAATCGGGAAACTTAGGGCGTATTTTTTCGGAACGATTAAATTTGCCCCATGAATTTACTTTGGAAAAAATAATTAAAACTAAAATCAAGCGTGTGATGACAAAAATTAACCTGTTCGTTTTCAACCAATTCGAGGAAAACACTTACCTCGTCCATGACGACACCAAAGAGTGTGCAATCATTGATCCCGGCTGCTCCAACGACGCCGAGCGAAGTTACCTGGTGCGGTTTATTGAAAAATTCGGACTCAAACCCGTCAGACTGATCAACACACATTGCCACCTCGACCACATTTACGGAAACAAATTTGTGGCTGAAAAATACGGCTTGCAACTCGAAATGCATGAGGGCGAACTGCCCGTTTTACAGGCGGCAGCGGCTTCTGCTTTATTTTACGGAGTGCCGGTGCCTGAAGAGTCGCCCATGCCCGGCCGTTTTTTGGACGAGGGCGATGTGATAAGTTTCGGCGAGACGGAATTGGAAGTGATTTTTACGCCCGGACACTCGCCGGCCAGCATTTCTCTGTTTTGTCGAAAAGAAAAATTTGTCGTAGCCGGCGATGTACTTTTTTATGACAGCATCGGCCGCACCGACCTGCCGGGAGGCGATCACGATACGCTGATCAGGAGCATCAAAGAAAAACTTTATCCGCTCGGCAACGATGTTTTTGTGTATCCCGGACACGGCGTGGAGACCAGAATTGGCCGCGAAAAAAGCTATAATCCGTTTTTAAACGGCGAGATTGACGGCTAAATTTTTGCGCTTCAACCCAATTCGCCCTTGCCGGGAAAATGCAAAAAATTGTCCCTTACAATTTGTGAAAACATGATTTCCGGTTTCACGGCTTTTTTGATTGATTCGGGTTCGGGCTTTTCGGCTACTTTGAGTTTTGGGCTGAGCATTTCATAGTCCATTTCGTCGTATTCATAAATCGCCCACTCGTTGTATTTGTATTCGAGGGCGGTGAGATTTTCCACCCAGTCGCCGGAATTGAGGTAAGTTACTTCCTTTTCTTTGGTGCGTACGGAGCGCTTTTGCGGGCGGTGAATGTGACCGCAGATAACGGTGTCGTAACCCTGTTCGGCGGCTAATTGTATGGCTGTATTTTCAAAATCGGCGATAAATTTTACGGCTTCCTTGACCCGGTATTTAACTTTTGCGGCAAACGACATTCTGGACAGCCCGAATTTCAGGCGGATGTTGTTGATAAACCGGTTTAGCCGGATAAGCCAATCGTAACTTTTACCACCGAGTCGCGCTACAAAGGGCGAATATTTGATAAATACGTCGAAGATGTCGCCGTGAAAAATCCAGTATTTGCTGCCGTTGAGTTGCAGCACAAGTTTGTCGCGCAGGTGGATGTTGCCGGAGGAAAAATCCGTGTACCTTCTCAAAGAGTCGTCATGGTTGCCGGTGATATAATATACTTTCGTTCCTTTTACCGACATTTTCAAAACCTGCTGAATGACTTGTACGTGCTCTTTTGGAAAGTAGCTTTTTTTGAATTGCCACATATCTACAAAGTCGCCGTTCAGGATCAGCGTGTCAGGTTTGATGCTTTTCAGGTAGTTCAGCAGTTCTTTGGCGTGGCAGCCATAAGTGCCCAAATGCACATCGGAGATAATTACAATATCGAGTTCTCTTTTCATAAATTGCGGGTATAACAAAACAGGGTGCAAGATGCCGCGCTCCTGTTAAGTGATTGTAAAAAGCTGATTATTAAAAAATTAAAAATTAATTTTTTAATATGCTTCAGGTTTTCTAAAAACAAAAAACCGGTAAAACCTCTCAAGAGGTTTTACCGGTCGGTGCGGGTTTTATATTGCGGATTTACTCTTTTATGACGGTAGGCTCGCCGTCTATTTTGAGCCGGGTTTTGTCCGTGATTTTTTGGTTCAGAGTTTCTGAAACCGACATTCTGACCCGGTGGCTGCCTTCGGTTTTCAGTACGGCGTTGCGCACGGGAAAGTCTTCCGCATTCAGCCCTGCTTTGTCGGTGAGCGACGCATTTAGCCAACTGCCTTTCCCTTTTATGTCGAGCGTGGTTTCGTTTTCGAGATTAAGCGTCAGCGAGTCCACCTCTCCATAAAATTTTACTTCCTGCGTGCCGCCGGCGTTGATTTGCAATTTTTGCAAACCGAAGCCGGTGATTTTGACATCGTCCGTATTTTCGAGATCAACGCGGCTCAGGTCGGGCATTTTCAGGTAAAGCCTGACCGGCGATTTCAACTTTTCAAAGTCTGCTGAAATATCCAGCAAATCACCGGTCTGAATGGCTTCTACTTTTTTCTTGTAGCTCTCATGTCCCGAAAGACGCATGCTGTATTCGTCGCTTCTTTCAATGTAAATTTTCATTTTGCCCTTGAGGTTAAGCCTCTGAAAATCAATGAATTCAAACTCAGAGGTCTCGTCTGATTCCCCTTCAGGATTCTGATAACCCGGAATTATGAGACCTTCCTTGTCCATATTCCAGATTTGTCCTTCTTCCATCCAGGGATTGTCGCGGTTGCGATCTTTTTCCACATGATTTAAAAACCGGGTGATGTCTCCCTCCAGTTTTACGGCTTTACCTTTCGGAATTTTTAAAGTAAAAATGACTTTTTGACCACGCCATTTTGTGCCGTTTGGAATGAGAAAATAGGACGGAAACGTAAGGGTGTTTTCTGATAAGGCAGCTTTGGACTCGATCTGGTTGGCCAAAGTGCGCACCTCTTCGATTTCGCGACCACGGCTGAAATTTTCCTGTACCAATTCGAAAACCTTGCTTTCGGATTGTACGAGATTGATAGCAACATTATCAGAAACCAGGTATTGATTGAAAATTTTCAAATCATCAAAAGTAGCCCAGGCGTCGCCGTAAGGATTGTCTCCGGCTTTTATCACCAGCGTATCGGAAAGCGGATTGAGTATTTCGTCAGATATGGTGATTTGTTTTCCGATTTTAAACTGCTTTCCGACGAATACGCCCAACATGATCAGGCAAAAGAGATTAATAACCCAAACCAGGTTGATACCCCAGGCCCATTTTTTGTTCATACGGGCACGGAACAACATACGCATGACGAACGAAATCAACCCTACTACCGGAAGCCCGATCAGCAGCAAAACATTGGTGATACCAATAGCAGTAATGAAAGGAACGTTGGGTAAAAGGTAATTGAGCAGCGGATATCCGAAAATTATCCCGACTACGGAGGCAAACCAGATGATAGCCAAAATAGCAATCAGAATAATACCGGCTGTGGTGAGCAGGGGGCGTATGATTTTGCCAAGCACCCCGAAAACGGTTTTTATGGCA
>CALMIT010000468.1 GCA_937864255.1 uncultured Saprospiraceae bacterium | reverse complement strand
GTCCATGCTGGACGGTTTGAAACAAATAAACGAACAATTTTTGCCGGAAGGCAATTCCACAAAAATGCTTGTAGGGTCTGACGGCGATGTGATCAAAAACCTGGTTGACCCGAGTCGTGAAGCCTATCAGCCGCTGGGTTATAATCCTTACGAGAAATACAAATTTGCCAATAAAGATTTTCTGGTAAACGCGCTGGAATACCTGGTGGACGAAAACGGCGTAATCGCCGCGCGAGGCAGAGAAGTCAAATTGCGCCTGCTCAATACCGTCAAAGCAGACAAAGAAAAAACTTACTGGCAATCCATAAATATTTTGGTTCCATTGGCGCTTTTAGCTGTTTTTGGATTGATTTTCAATTATTTGCGAAAAAGAAAATACGCAGCCTGATTTTTAAAAAAATTATAAAAAACAACTTCAGATGAAAAATAGGACGCTGATACTGCTTGCGGCTTTTGTGGTGCTGGGTGGCCTCACTTTTTGGTTTTTGAACCGCAACGACAAAATGACAAAAAACCTCGAAGTGCCTGAAATGCGCTTTAAACAAAACCCGGAAGACGTTTATAAAATTTTCATCGCCGACCGCGCGGGCAACAAAACTACACTGGAGCGAAAAGAAACTTACTGGCTTTACAACGGAAAATACAAAGCCAATCCCAATATTATGGACAACCTGCTGCGCATCATCGGCGGCATGAGAATGCAGTTCATTCCGACCAAAGCCAGCGTGCCTAATATCGTGAAAGACCTCGCTACCATCGGCATCAAAGTCGAATTGTATGATAAAAACAACGATCTTCTGACCGCCTATTATGTGGGTGGAATGACCAACAACGAATACGGCACGTACATGCTCAAAGAAGGTTCTGACCAGCCGTATGTGATGGAATTGCCTTCCTTGCAGGGCGGCTTGCGCGGGCTTTTCACGCTCAAAGGCGACCAATGGCGCGACAAGTCTATCTTCAGCGAGGATTCCAAAAAAATCAACTTTGTATCGGTCGAATATCCGAAACAACGTGGAAATTCATTCAAAATCGAAA
>CALMIT010000467.1 GCA_937864255.1 uncultured Saprospiraceae bacterium | reverse complement strand
TCCACGAGCAGCAAAACGCCGTCGGCCATATTGAGCACGCGCTCCACTTCGCCGCCAAAATCGCTGTGGCCCGGAGTGTCTATGATATTGATTTTGTGGTCTTTATAAGTCATCGAAGCGTTTTTGGCGAGGATGGTGATGCCGCGTTCGCGTTCGAGGTCATTGTTGTCCATGATAAGTTCGCCAACTTCCTGGTGCGCTTTGAAGGTTTCGCCGGCGTGAAGCATCTTGTCCACCAGGGTTGTCTTACCGTGGTCAACGTGGGCGATGATGGCAACATTTCTGATTTTTTTCATGCGGATTTTTTATTTTCCTTCTTTTGAAAAAGATGATATAAAAGTTTGAAAAACAGCTTTTTATAAAAATGATGATTCGAAAATAAAATTTGGCGAACACCTCTTCCAAAAAGCGGCGCAAAAGTAGGCTTTTTTAGCTTAGAAAACCCGTTTCATTTAAAAAAATCCTGTAATGCGAAAAGTGGGTCAGAAATCCGAAATGCTGTGCTTTTTGTCGCTCAGTATGTTTTCGAGGTTCCAGTGGATTTTTTTCTCGAAAAGATGCTTGCGGGCGGGGCAGTCCGGCTTGTCGCAAATCCGGCAGGAAAAATCCAGGCAGCCGTCGGTGTGTACAAAAAGCTCCCCGCGTTCGCCGGATTTGTCAATGATAAGTTTTTGAAGCCGGTCTATTTCGCGGTGCGCCTCGTGCACATCCAAAAACCAGGGCACGGTGAGATGACAGTCGAGGTGCAGAAAACCGCCATATTTGATAATACGCAGGTTGTGCAAGTCCACCCAGTTTTCGCTGCGGTTTTGTTCGAGGTATTCGATCATTTCTTTGAGCAGTTCTTTGTCCGATTCGTCCATGATGCCCGCCACCGAACTGCGCAAAATTTTCCAGCCAGTGAAAATGATTAAAAAAGCGAAAATCAAAGCTGTCGCACTGTCTATCCAGGCGATTTTTGTAAAATACAAAAGCGCCAGACCCGCCAAAATGCCGAGCGTGGAATACGTATCGCTTTGCAAATGTCGGCCGCTGGCTTCGAGGGCGAGTGATTTGTTTTTTATGCCGCGACGGATGGCGAAATGTCCGACGCCGAAATTGATCAAAGCCGTGACGGCGATTAAAAGAATACCGTAGTCGAGTTGGCGGAATACGTGCGGGTGGCGAAGATTGTCCACTGCCTCGTAAATAATCAGGAAACCCGCGAGCATGATCAGCGTGCCTTCGATGGCTGCGGAAATGAACTCGACTTTGCCGTGCCCGTAGGGATGATTTTCGTCTCGTGGAATGCCGGACAGATAAATGCTGTAAAGCCCCACCCCGCCCGCGATTACGTTGACCGTGCTTTCCAGTGCGTCGGTCAGAATGGCGACGGAAGCGGTGAGCCACCAGGCAAAAATTTTGAGGATGAACAAAATCAAAGCGGTGAAAAAAACCAGTTGTTGTACCCGGAGATTTTGTCCGGCGTGCTCTTGCATTTTTTTGAATTTAGCGCTCCAAATTGAGCAATTTCAGTGGTTTTTTGAAAAAAACTTTCTTTTCAAACTTCAACCCACCGGCAGCATAAAACTTCATTCAACCAATTTTCAACCGTTGCTCCCTCCAATTTTTTTTAAAGTCAAAAGCAATTTATTTTTACTAAAATTTCCGCACCTAAACCGTCCTCTATGCGCACATTTCTATCATTTTTCTGCCTGTTTTTTTTGATTTTTTTTGGTTCAAAGAGTTTTGGTCAAACCGAAAACGACCAGCTTCAAATCAGAATTAAAAAAGCAAAAGTGGAAATTATACTGGACGGAAAACTGGACGAAGCCGCCTGGCAGGAAGCAGAAATGAGCAGCGATTTTCATCAGAATTCTCCTTTTGACACTTGCCTCGCGAAGTTGCAAACAAAAGTGCGGTTGACTTTTGACGACGAATTTTTTTACGTGGGCGCCATCGTGTATGAGCCGCAATCTGACTACATCATTCAATCGCTGAAACGCGATTTTGAACCCGGTCCCACCGACGTGGTCGCCGTAAATATTGACCCTTTTAAAGATAAACTGAATGCCTTTCACTTCGCGCTTTCGCCCTTCAACGTGCAACGCGAAGGACTGATTGACAACGGTAGCACCCTGACGGGTGGCTGGGACAACAAGTGGTACT
>CALMIT010000466.1 GCA_937864255.1 uncultured Saprospiraceae bacterium | reverse complement strand
GAAAAGTTCCGAGGAGTGAGATATTTGACACTCTTTTTTTGCCAAATTTTTTACACTAATATTTTAAAAATTCAGAAAGGATGAGCAGTTGCTCATCCTTTCTTTTGTGCTTTTTACGGGAAAATTCCCATTGCCACGTAATCGCTTCCTATTTTTTCTATTGCGTTTACAAAAGCGGCTGTTCTGAGATCAACTACAGCCTTTTTGTTCTTCATTACTTCCCTGATTTCATTGTAGGCATTGATCATGGTTTCTTCCAGTCCCGAACGCACCAAATCAATCTCGTCGCCGCCTCTCGTGAGGAAAGATTTTTCCGTTTCATTAAGTTTGGCGCCGGTTGTTCTTTCCACTAATCCTACCAATCCCTCATAAGTATTTTGGTTAAATCTTTTATCCATCCTTCCGAATCTGATGTGCGACAAATTTTTCAACCATTCAAAATAAGAAACCGTCACACCGCCGGCATTCAGATACACGTCAGGAATGATCAACTTACCAGCTTTCAGCAAAATCTGTTCGGCTTCCGAAGTTGTCGGACCATTGGCTGCTTCAGCGATAATTTTCGCTTTGATACGCGGCGCATTTTCGCCGGTGATCTGGTTTTCCAGCGCTGCCGGAATCAAAATATCGCAGTCAAATTCGAGAACGACATTTCTTTTTTCTTTCGGGAAACTCTCAGAACCCGGAAAATCGAGAATGGAACCGGTAATTCTTCTATGCTCCAGAAGAGAATGAATATCAATACCCTTCGCATTGTAAATAGCACCTTCCACCTCCGACACGCCTACAATTATAGCTTTGCCCTCATCCTGACAGATCATCGCTGAATAAGAGCCTACATTACCCAAACCTTGCACTACTATCGTTTTGCCTTCGATGCCGGTAGTCAGCCCCAGTTTTTTCATATCTTCCTCATAAGAGCAGGCTTCGCGGATACCGTAAAAAACTCCGCGTCCGGTAGCTTCCGTTCTGCCTCTGATACCACCCTGGTTTACCGGCTTTCCGGTGACACAGCCGGCAGCATCTATTTCTTTTTCATTAAAAGCTCTGTATGTATCATAAATCCAGGCCATTTCACGGGCGCCGGTTCCATAATCAGGCGCCGGAACGTCTATCGAAGGGCCTATCATGTTTCGTTTTACCAATTCAGTTGTGTACCTCCTGGTGATTTTTTCCAACTCATACTCTGTAAATTCCCAGGGATTAATTTTTACGCCGCCTTTTGCGCCGCCGAATGGTACGTGCACAATCGCACATTTTAGCGACATGAGCGTGGCGAGCGCCATCACTTCCTCCTGATTTACGTGATTGCTGTATCGGATACCACCTTTTGTGGGCAGGCGGTGATGGCTATGTTGAACGCGATAGGCTTCGATTACTTTTACTTCATCACCCACTTTCACGGGAAATTTCATTCTGTAAACAGAATTGCAGGCTTTGATTTGATCGAGGATACCGCGTGGCAAATCAGCATGTGCCGCAGCTTTTTCATAAAAATCAAGTACGCTTTGATAAAAAGGATCAGTTATGACTTCCATGTTGTTTAATTTGATTTTCTAATTTGGTTAGACGTCTATCTAAAAGAATTAAAAAAATGACAATGGCGAGAAAAATGGCGAGAATGACCGCAACAACCACATAAATTTTACCTGTGCTTCGCATAAAATCCTGATTCGCAGACGTTTGCCCGAGTACAAGATTTGCCGCATAAACCAGGCTAAAAAAAAGAGTCGCGTATGCCCGTTTCATAAAACTCGATTTTTAAAAATAACAGGGGCGAAAGTCGGTAAAATTTTAAGTTCTGCAAATTTTTCAATCTGCATTTTGTAAAAGTCCCCATCTTATTTTTTCGATACGAAAATTCAGATTCGCCATCCAAAAACCTACCAGCGTCCAGCCGATAATCGCCGGGTAAAAAACCATCCGCATGGTATTGTCCAAATCTTCGCCACCCATCGCGGGGTTTCCGCCGCTGCCGGGGTGCAGGCTGTCCGTCATGCGCGGAATCACATATAATAAAGGTATCAAAGTGGCAAAAGCAAATAAATTGTACACTGCCGAAAGGCGCGCTCTTTTTTCCGGATCGTCAAATGAAGAACGCAGCACGAAATAGGCAAAATAGATAAGCAAAGCGATGGCTGTCATATTTTGTTTAATGTCCCAACTCCAGGGTTTCCCCCAGGTGTAATTTGCCCAAATAGCGCCCGTTACCAAACCCATGATGCCGAAAAGTATGCCGACCCGCGTAAAAGCGGCGGCACGCAAATCATCTTCCTCTTTCCCATTTTTCAAGTAAAAAAAGCTGTAAATGACGCCTCCCAGGAAGATAAACAACATTGCAAACCATTGAGGCACATGAAAATAGGTGTTGCGGATAGTTTCTGATAAAATATTGCGAAAGGGAAAATTAAACGCTGACTTCTCCTGGAGATCGGTCAATGAATGCTGCTGCCATTCCGCGGCAGCCATCTGCGGATTAATAGAATCCTGAGAAATGAAAACTGCGCTGGGCAGCACGGAGGGTCCATCCACCGGATTGTCAAGTATGAGCGTAAAATCCTTTACCTGTTTTTTCGAATTTAGAAAAGCGGGGATGTCGAAAGTCAATTGCAACTCCTGCTCCGAAACGGGGCTGATAGCCACAGCTTTTAGCGCATTTTTTTCATCCTGCTTGAGCCAGGCACCGATCTGTCCGGCGGCGGTGAGAAAGTGTGAATTATAACCTTTTACAGTCATTTTTAATTCCTGACCGCATTTTGCGGTTGACGGTTCGGCAGCGATGATACCGGGTTTCAGTGGTACCAACAGACCCGTCAGGAAGACATAAATCAGAATAATTACGCCGAGTAATTTCCACCAGGTTCCCTTCATTTTTATTATTTTGAAAATACCGCGACAAATATAAAAGCTAAAAAGGAATAGCTGCTTTTTGTGCACGTAAAAGAAAAGTCAGCAATTTTTTATACACAGCGAAGCCGTCTGAAATTTCGTTCATTGCCTGCCAGATTCACGGTATTATTTTTCTCACCGCGTTTTTGTGCTGAAAAAAGTAATTTCGTGCTAAAAAATTACACCAGCGTTTCGTGCCAATAGAACCTCCACTATCTGATCAAGATTTAATCACTCTGCTCAACCAGGATCCGGACAGAGGCATTGAAGCCATTTTCAGAGCGCATTATGTTTTTGTGTCCAATGCCGTTTACAGAATTTTGCCGGACAAGCAATTGGCTGAAGATCTTACGCAGGACGTGTTTTTTGAATTGTGGAAAAAAAGAGAAACATTTTCCATCACCACTTCGCTGAAAGCCTATTTAAAAAAGGCTGCCGTAAACAAAACCCTGAATTACCTCAGAGACAAAAAAATCAATTTTGAATCCGACGAGATGCTGCCCAATCTGGCGGGCAACGCCTCAGAAGCAAATGAACTGATGGAAATACAGGAACTACAACAACGAATCAACTTCCTCGTCGATCAATTGCCGGAGAGATGCAGAATTGTGTTCATCTTGAGCCGGTTTGAGGAAATGAGTTATCAGGAAATCGCCGACGAACTCGGTATCAGTACCAAAACGGTAGAAAATCAAATATCAAAAGCATTGAAATTTTTAAAAGAAAACCTGGAAGACGTACTCCGGGGCAGATGAAATTTGTCAATCATTTGACTTAGTTTTTATCTTTTAGGGTGGTGCGAATGGGGGAAAAACCGAATTTTTGTGTCACCCAAGTGTAAAAAGAATAAATCATTGCTCAGTATAAAAGAAAAAGGAGAATGGAGAAAATTTGGGAATTGAGTGGCAAGTATGACAAAAAATTTCAACCTGATGTAGAGAAGGGACTCAGCAGGCTGAAGCAAAGAATCGAGTCAGAAAGAAAATCCGCACGCGTAGTCAAATTTCCGTTTAGAAAAGGCTGGAAAATTGCCGCGGGCTTTTTCGTCCTGATTGCCGCGGCTTTTATTATGCGTACTTATTTTTCACAGCCCGAGACAGTAGTGGTGACGACGGGAGAAGCCCGTCAGGAAATTTTACTTTCCGATGGATCGATTGTTTGGTTGAATAAAAATTCACAACTCGAATACCCCGAAAATTTTGAGGACAAAACCAGACAGGTTTCTTTGAAAGGCGAAGGTTTTTTGAAGGTTGCAAAAGATGCCGTACACCCTTTTATCGTAAAAACAAAAAACCTTGAAGTTACTGTACTCGGCACTGAATTTAATGTGCGGGACATGGAAGCTGAAAATTTTTCGGAAGTACAGGTCAGAGAAGGGAAAGTAGCCATGAAAGCCGGCGCTCAAAGCATCGTACTCACTGCAAACGATAAAGGTGTTTTCAACAAAAAAGACAAAAAACTTGACCTGTCCAAAAACACCGCGCTTAATTCGGGCGCCTGGCAGACAGGCGAGCTGAAATTTAAAAATATACCGCTCGGACAGGTCATCGAAGAAGTTGAACGGTTTTATAACATCACGGTAAAAGTGAAAAATCCAAAACTTGCGCTCTGCGGTTTCAGCGGTAATTTCGGACAAGAGAACCTTGCCGAAGTTTTTGAAATCCTCGAATCGGTTTTTGACTGTAAAATTGCCCGCAAAAAGAACGGCGCGTATGAAGTGACGGGCGGCATTGCCTGCGATTGAGCTCAAAAATTCAAAATTATACAAAAGCACTCTGGGAGTTTTTCTCAGGGTGCTTTTGCGTTTAATCGGTAAATTTTCAAATACAGTCGGTAAATCTCTTTGCAAAAGCACAAAATTGTACCTTTGCCACCGCCCTTTAAAAAGGCTTACTTTAAAAATATTTTAATCAACATATTCAGGAAAACCGCACTCGCAAAAAGATGGATCGTAATAATATTATCGGGATTGTTTTGATATTCTTGATTTTGGTTGTCTGGCAATGGATGGTCGCTCCCACTCCCGAACAAATAGAGGCACAGAAAAGAACACAGGATTCGGTATTGCTGGCCAAAAAATATAGCGATAGCCTGGCCAATATTCAAAATTCTGCCTCGTCCGAAAATGCTGGCTTTTCTGTCAATACTCCGGCTCAAAACGATTCCGTGCAACTTGCGGTTTTATCAAAAAAATATGGCGCTTTTGCGCCCGCTGCTATCGGAACGGAAGAAACCTCCAGCCTGGAAAATGAATTTGTAAAAGTGACTTTTACCAACAAAGGCGGAAAAGTAAAGGAGGTTTTGGTAAAAAATTATTTCAAAATAAAAACCGACTCAAACGGCACAGAACACAAGATACCTTTAAAGCTCCTGGAAGATGTAAAAAACAGGTTTGAGTACCTGTTGCCGGTAAAAGGAACGCCACAAAGCCAGATCAGCTCCGAGGATTTGTTTTTCCAAAAAGAGATTTCAGGAAACACGATCACCTTTCGGGCATCCGCCGGCGAAGGTCAGTTTTTTGAGCAACGTTACACTTTGAGCGACGATTCTTATACCATTGACTACCAATTGAAAATCAATGGTTTGGATAATATTTTATCCGAAAAAAACATCCGGCTGAACTGGCTCGATTATTTGGATCACCTCGAAAAAAATGCCAGCTACGAGCGCAATTACTCTTCAGTGTACTACAAAGTACTGGAAGAAAATCCTGACCATTGCTCTTGCACGAGCGACGACTCGGAAGATTTGCAGAAAAAAGTGAAATGGGTTTCACACAGCAACCAGTTTTTTAATACCTCGCTGTTGGCTGAAAACGCCTTCGTTGCTGCAAATCTGGAAGTCGCCATGTTGCCGGCAGAAAACGAAGACCTTAAAAAACTTCACTCGCAAATCACCATACCTTTCGGCGAATCTGCCGATGGAAGTTTCAAAATGAAAATTTATTCCGGACCAAATGAATTTGAGCGTTTGCACCAATTGGGCAGCGACATGGAAGATATTGTGCCGTTCGGATGGAGCATTTTTGGCACTATAAACCGCTGGGTTATCCGGCCGCTTTTCAGTTTTTTATCCGGCTTTATCGGCAGCAAAGGGCTTATTATCCTGGTATTGACGCTGATTGTAAAAGCGCTGCTCTACCCTTTGAACTACAAAATGATCCACTCTCAGACAAAAATGACCGTGTTAAAACCTGAAATTGCGCGGCTCAAAGAAAAACATAAAGACGACCAACAACAGCAGCAACTCGAAACCATGAAGATATACCGAGAGTACGGCGTCAATCCTTTGGGCGGCTGTCTTCCGGTAGTACTGCAGATGCCTATCTGGTTTGCCTTGTATCGCTTTTTTCCGGCTTCGATTGAATTCAGACAGGAGAGTTTTTTGTGGGCTTCCGACCTTTCATCTTATGATGAGTGGATTCGTCTGTCTTTCAATATTCCGTTTTATGGGGAGCATGTGAGTTTGTTTACGCTCATTTGGGTGGTAACTACCATTTTGTACACCTGGTACAATTCAAAATTTATGGATTTATCCGCCAACCCGATGATGATTTACATGCAATACGCCATGCCTGTAATGTTCATTTTCTTTTTCAATAGTTTCGCCTCGGGTCTGACTGCTTATCTCTGTTTCAGCAATATTTTGAATGTGGGGCAAATGGTCGTTACAAAAAACTATATCATTGATCACGAAAAAATACGCGCCGGGCTGGAACTCAATAAATTGAAACCGAAAAAGAAAGGCGGTTTTCAGGAGCGATTGGAAAGTGCGCTCAAAGAGCAACAAAAAATTCAGCAGGACAGGCAGAAAGGAGGAAATAAACAGAATAAAAAATAGCATCCATTGGTTCGCTCTTCCATTCCGGGAAACACAGTTTTTTCTCTTTTTATAAAACTGGTCTTTCTTGCCGGGCTGATTTTTTCGGCTTGCAGTCCCAAATCCGCTGGTTTGATAAAAAAAACAGACGAGCCAAGCGACACGAGTAACGTTAAAAATACAGCCCCTTACCTGTTTTTGAGTTTTATGCAAACCGGCGGCTACGGGCTTACGCCTCAATTCCGCCTTTCAATTTACTCGGATGGCAATGTTTTTTACGAAGGTTTGCAAAATGTGCCCGATTTGGGCAAGTTTGAAGGGAGAGTTACGGAGCAAACAATTGCTGAAATCAGGAAAGAAGCACGGGCAGTTCACTTTTTTGATATGAATGAACAATACCCGGTTGATGGCAACTTTCAAAAAGAATTCCCCACTACGATCCTTTTTTTGCAAACGGATTTGGAAAAGAAAGAAGTCAAAGATAATTATCTCGCCCCCGGCGAATTGATTGATTTTGAACGCTATCTGAAAAATCTGATCGAAAAACTCGAACTGACTCGACAAGAATAAAGGAAAAAGGCGGAGACTATTCTCCGCCTTTTTGCTTTAAATCAATTCAACTATCCTTTTATCCTCGAATTTTCGTCCTCCATTCCAGTTTTGCGTTTGCGGGCGCCTTTCACTGTCTGGCTGCCAAAATTATACGTGAAATTCGCTCGGAACTGCCGGCTTTCCCAACCGCCGTTTCCTTTCATAGTCAGCCCGCCAAAAATATCTATCGCGCGCCATTGCTGGGTAAAGAAAATATCGCTCACCGTGAGTTTTAAATTGGCTTTACCTTTCCAAAGTTTCTTTTGAATACCGGCGTCCATGCTCCACATAGACTCGGTTTTGTGCACGCCGCCCCAAACTGACGGCGAATTGAACCAGCCTGAAATTTCAAATGAAAAATCTTTAGGCAGCAGGAAGGTGTGCTGGGAATAAAAATTGAAAGTGGTCACATCCAAATCAACAATTTTGGCATTACCAAAATCATCTACGCCAAAATCTGCCTCCGTATGAGAGCGAAAAGCAGAGACGTTTGTGAAACTGTTCCACCATTTCGTCGGCGAATATGGGTAGCTGACATTCAAAGAAATATTGTCCTGGCGAGCCAGGTTTTCTGTTTTTATAAAAGCAGAACTGTCTGATGCGGCGTCAGTAATTTCAGCAAACATATCCTCCGTGCGGCTCACGCTGAGAGATGTATTGAGGGTATATTTGAAAACGTGGCCCAATTCGACACTATTCGTGTATTGTGGTCTGAGGCGGGCATTCCCCTGTCGGTAACTCAACTCGTCCAGTTTGTATTGAAACGGATTCAAATCCTGATAGCTCGGGCGGTCTATCCGGCGGCTGAAAGTTAGTTGGAAAGAGTTTGTCGGACTTGCCTGCCAAGTCATTCCCGCGCTCGGAAAAAGATCGGTATAATTGCGCTCTACCATATTGTCGGGATTGGGTATGGCGCTGGTCAGATCGCCGGTAGAATTGGTCTGCTCCACCCGCAATCCCAACTGGTAAGTTACTTTTTCAGAAAACTGGCTTTGATAATTAAAATAGCCGGCGTTTACCTGCTCTGTATACTCGAAGCGATTGCTTCTTTCGGGGTCGTTTATTTCCTGCCCGTTTTCAACATTGTAAAATAAAAAGTCATTGTCGGTGTTCACGCGGCTTACTTTTACGCCCACGCCCAGTTTTCCTTTCCAAAGCGGTTGCTCATAATCGGCTTTGGCTGTCGCGATGTTGATGTCCGTTTTTGGATAAAAAGTGTTGATACGCTCCGAAAGCAAAATCTGCTCGGTTGCATCATAATAGCGGTTTGGCTGATAGGAACTTCCTTCATTTTGGAATTGCCCGTAATCCAAATCTACGTTCAGTGATTTTTCTTTACTGATATCATATCTGTAATTGATGTTGTAATTCAGGTTTTGGCGAGTACCTTCTTCATCATTCATGGCTACCAAAACGCGGTTCGAAACTTGCGTTTCGGTGTCGCGAATGTCCGTATGACTGTTGCTCATTTCTTTATTGTCATTAAAATAGCCGCTAACCAAAAAACCCAATAGCTGTTTTTTGCCGAGGCTCAGGTCAAGTCCCAACTTTGCATTTTGGTTAAAATTTTTATTGGTGGATGTGTTTCGCTGATCATAATCTTCGCCATATTGGATGCGGTAAAGATTAAAAAAATTGTGTCCGTGCCAACGGTTTGCAGCGTAACTTCCGAAAGCATTCAGCACCTTGTTCCTGTGATTTAATGACACACTACCGTTGTATTTTGGAAAAATGCCGATGGCATAACCGAGATTTACCGAGCCATTTGTACCCAGGTTTTTATCTCTTTTCAGCCGGATGTTAATGATGCCTGCATTGCCCTGTGCATCATATCTTGAAGACGGGTTTGTAATAATTTCAATGGCGTCCACTTCATTGGACTGCATATTTTGTAAAAAATTAGCCAAATCGTCTCCGCGCAACGGCGAGGGTTTGCCGTCTATGTACACATTGACGCCGCTTTTGCCCTGGATGATCAGGTTGTTGTTATTATCAAGCACTACTTTAGGCGTCTTTCTCAAAAGTTCCAGTGCGGTGTGCCCCGTAGCATTCACGGTGCCTTCCACGTTAAAAACCAGTTTGTCCGGTTTCACTTCAATAATCGGTCTTTGAGCCGTCACGACAACTTCCTCCAGCGCTTTCGACTGTTCTTTCAAAGTCACCATAGGTACTTGTACAAGCTGACCTGAAAGCACTTCGACAGGCTCGGAACGGAAATTTTCAAAACCGACAAATGAAATTTCCAAAACATACAAGCCGGCATTCAAATCTGTGATTTCGTAGAGTCCGTTTTCATCCGTGTAAGATGCTTTTTCCATCTTTCCGTCCTCTTGTTTATTGAGAACGACTGTGGCAAATGAAACCGGTTTCTCTGAGGCATCGCGCACGATTCCTTTGATGGAACCTGTGCCTGATTGTTGTGCAGATAAAAAACTTGAAACAAAAATAAATAAGGTCGAGGTGATTAAAATTCGCATACAGGTTGATTTTAGGTAATATAAAAAGTGGGGCAAAAATAATTTTGATATAACGAAAACGGCAGATTTATAGACGAATAAGCGCTAAATGTTGCCGAACGCAATGACTCAAAACAGAAGTACGATTTTCAGACTTTCCTTGTTACCTTCGCAGCAAAACAAGCAAAATGAGTACTGCTACCGTCCAAAAAAGCGATTGGCAGATATTGGCAAGTATCTTTTTTTACTGCACTTTTTTTCTCGCGGCAGGCTTCATCGCTGCGCTTTGGCTGGAAAAAATGCTTGCGGCAAGTATGCCGCAATATGCCGATGATCTGCGTATCGCAGTCATGTTGTTTTTGCTTTGGCTCGTCATCAGCGCGGGTCTTCGGAGCGCCGATAAAGTCCGCAAAAATATGGAAGGCTGGAAATTGATGCTGACCGGTTTGTGCATCGCTCTGGCAGGAAGTGCGGTTTTTAATATTTTCCGACTTCTTTTTCCTTCATTGATTTGGTCGGAAGAGATGACGCCGATTTCAGGATTTCATTGGCAGAGTTGTCTTTTTTTCGGGGTTATTGGTTTCGTTTTGAGTTTGATCAGTGTGATCAGACAAAGAATTTCGAGTAAACTTTGGTCCAATGTTCTAATCTTTTTGGTCATTGCCGGTATTTTTCTATTTATCTATTATTTCGCATAAAGGGAAGTATATGAAAGAAAGAATCCGGCAAATCATGGTGGAAAGTATCGTGGTGAAGGAGAAAATGCTCGCCGACCCCGGCATGATCGGTTTATTGGAAAAAATTGTAGAACTGTGCGTACAGGTTTTTGAACGGGGAGGAAAAATTCTGTTCTGTGGAAACGGAGGAAGCGCAGCCGACGCACAACACCTTGCCGCTGAATTTTCGGGTAGATTTTATAAAAACAGAAGCGCACTTTTTGCCGAAGCCTTGCACGTGAACAGTTCTTTTATTACCGCCGTCGCGAATGATTTCGGTTATGATTCGGTGTTTGCAAGAATGGTGGAAGCAGCCGGGAAACCGGGCGATTTGCTATTTGCCATTTCAACTTCCGGCAACTCGCCGAGTATTTTGAATGCAGCAGAAAAGGCAAAAAACATCGGGCTGTTCGTCGTAGGTCTGACCGGGCAAACCGGCGGCAAGCTGTCTGAAAAATGTGATTACACACTGAAAGTCCCCTCAAACGACACCCCCCGAATCCAGGAGAGCCACATTATGCTCGGACATATTATTTGTGAGCTTACGGAAGCAAAACTTTTTCCATAAAACCTCACACTTTTACTTTTTCATTGTAGCCTCGATGCGCCGCACGAACATCTCGGCAGTACCGGGCTCCACGGGGGCGATTTCGTAAATCTCGTCGTCAGCCATTTTTACTACTGCTTCCTTCTTTTTCATATTTATCACTTCGTCCTGAAACTGCGTGTTGTTTGACACAATGTTCATCACACCCTGCTGGAAGCCAAAAAAGTAATAAAATTCGCCCGGCGATTTTATGTAAATGTATAAGCGGTCGTCCTCGTTGGAAGGCATTTTAAACTCCACATAAGCGGTCAGCATTTTATCAATGACCTCGCCCGCTATCGAATAAACGCCCAATTTTGACTCCGCACTTACCAGCGACTGGTAATCATTGTCCCATTTCATGGGCAGGTAGGTGAAAAAGAAAGAGTATGGGTTGTATTTTTTCGGCAAATCAAAACCCACCACGTTCATGGATTGAATGGCTTCATTGAAATCTTTAGAGCCTTCGGGAACCAACTCTGCCAGCCCTTTTCTATAAAAATCTTTGTTTTTGACATAACTCGTAATCAATCCGGCATCGAAGGCGGAAGATTTTATGTCGTTCACAATTATTTTGAGCAATCGCTCGGGAATCACCAATTCTATTCCCGCCATAAAATTTCCTGAAAAGCCGGAACCGAGCGTAATCTCCGCGCCCGACGAATCCGTAGCCATTTCAAAACCAGTCTTACCCTGCCCCACCACCGTCACTTTCTGGTATTTCAAACCGGAACCTACATTGAATTTTCCTTCCACCTCCACGGAAGCGTCTTTATTATTGAAAATCAACTGATTGCCGGCCAGCGCACTTTTGGCAACTTTCGCAGAATCGCCGAACACGAAACGGTCTTTGTCCAGTTCGTATTTAAACAAACCTTTCATCGGCAATAGCGGGCGATCTTTTCTAAAATAAAGCGGCTGCATCACGCGGGGATAAATGCGGGAAGTCTCTTTGCTCAAAAACAATCCGACAGCCAAAGGCTCACCGGAAGTGTTTTTGGGTTCTGAAAACGCGATTTTCAAATCTTTTTTATCTGCTTCTGATTTTATGGTAAACCAGTCGCGCTGCGGCAAATTGGGCGCATCCAGGCGCGCGAATCCGTCAAAATTCAAATTTTTGCTGCTTGCCTGGAGACCGATAGTGCCAAAAAATTCAGTTTTTCTATCTATGTAAAATTGTGCGTCTTGCGCTACCTGACCGCTGGCGCGCGTTTCGGTGGCTTTTTCGTCTCTGTTGCCCTTGCCGATTCTTTCACCGATGATCTCCGCAAAATAAATTTCCTGGTTTTTGTCGCCCACGTTGTACTCGTAGTAGCCTGATGCTTTATAAAGTTTTTTACCTAAAATATCCACGGTCGCTTTATTGATTACGTGGTATTTGTTGATGGTGTCGGCTACAATTTTTGCATTTTGCAACTGAGTCATTACCCCGCCGGGCAAAATTTCAATATCGCCCGTGGGCGGGTAAATATAGGCGTCGCAGGAATTGATAACGGGTACGCCGCCAATTTTCAACTGGTTGGTTTTCAAATCATAAAATGCTGTCTTGCCGCCAAAACTCAAAGAATCCTGATCGGGGTGTATAGAAGTAAATTTTCCAATTTTATTTTCGGTCGCGGCAAAAGTGATGGTCTCTTCCTTCATGTCCCAGGTAAACTCGTTCATGGACGTTTTGTACTGGTTGTACGGAAGCGTGGTTTCCAAAAATTCATCATTGGCTTTGAAAAGTCCGACCTGTTTGTCAAAATCCACATCCGCATTCAGATTCACCGTAGAAAGCGCAAACGCGTCGGCATTAAATGCGCGGATTTTTATATCTGCTGTGTCAGCTTTTGTGGAATGCGCGCCAAAACTGAACAGTTTGGAATACATCGTGGCTTTTTCCCAGGAAAACTCCCCGAAGCCTTTCAAGCCGCCGGGCGACAAAATCAAAGTACCCGCCAACTGGTGTTCACCTGATTTGAAAAGTTTGAATGGCGCTTCTTTCGAGGTAATGTACATACTGTCTTTATACGGACGCCAGTCAATCGTCACGTCTATGCCGCGCACTTGCGGCACTTCAATTTTGCTTTTTCGATCCTCTTCGAGGTCAAAACGCTCTGCCGTGCAATTCATCTGCCGCGGCTTGAAAACCATGTCGTCTGAATCAATGGAAGCTCCGAGGTAATTGACTGTTCCGGCACCCAAAAACCCAACATTATTGAGCGTTACTTCGCCCAGATATTTGCCTTTTCCGAGGTAGGCAGGGTAACCCTCCGGCGG
>CALMIT010000465.1 GCA_937864255.1 uncultured Saprospiraceae bacterium | reverse complement strand
CAAGATATGGCTGGCGGTTGTCGAGTACTTGCGCACTCCCCTGAACGGAACCTCCGGGGGTTTTGGAGCCGGCTTGCGGTTGACCGGAAGCGCTCATTTGTGTTTTTTGGCTGCCGTCCTGGGGTTTGGCCATTTCGTCTTTGCTTTTGGCCATGTCGGTCATTTGTGAACCGGGAAAATTGACCGTAATGTTCTCCGAGCCGCCGGACTCACCCAGTCTATATGAACTGAGTCCCGTGCCTGCGCCGCTTTGCACAGGCACGCGGCCGCGCAGGTCGGGCAATGCAAAAGTCGTACGGCCGTCGCCGCCGTAGGTAGTACCCAGAATGGAAAACAAAGCCGTATTTTGGGAAATTGGCAACATTTGTCCCTGGCAAAAAGCCCAGCCTCTGGGTGCAAAATTGCCCGCAAACATGCGGACTTCACCGATGAATCCTTCCTGCGCCCGGCTGCTCAGTCCCAACAAAACGAGTAATAAAACAAACGTGGTTTTTTTCATGATAAAGAGGGTTTATCTGCCCCGCAGGGCAAGGTGAGTAAAAAGAGATTTTCGCCAAATTTCTGTGACGGGTGTTAGTCAAATGTAGCATTAATTCCCAAAACTGGTTTTGCATTTGTCTGCTTTATCGCAGAATCCAGCCTGCCTGCATCTCCAAAAAAATTGTTGAAGCGCAAATCAGTCCTCCCCATTTTTTAAGATTAAAAAGAAAAACTGCCGTACTTTTACCTAATTGTATCGCCTTCGTTATTCGTTATTCGTATGCATCTCGACTACTTCGACGAAACCATCTTTGCCGGTGAACCCAATGAGCACACCTTCCGCATGATATGCCTGCCGTGTGGTACTTTTGATATGGGCGACGAATACGGCGACCTATGGGAAGACTGTAGCCCTGTTCAAAAAAATATCCAAATAAAACCCTTTGCTATGGCGCAATACCCGGTGACCCAGGCGCTGTGGAAAGCAGTGATGGGCAACAACCCCTCTGCTTTCCAAGGTGATAACCGACCTGTCGAAAATGTAAGTTGGGACGATGTACAGGAATTTTTAAAAAAACTAAATGAAACCGAAGCCGGCCGGAAACAAAGCGCCGCCGATGGTATGCAATATCGGCTGCCCTCCGAAGCACAATGGGAATATGCGGCCCGTGCCGGAAAAAATAACAGACTGAAATATGCTGGAAGTCACTATCACAAGGAAGTTGGCTGGTTTTGGCAAAACAGTCATAAAGAAACAAAACCAGTGGGACTGAAACTACCTAACGAATTTGGTTTGTATGATATGAGCGGTAACGTGTGGGAATGGTGTCAATATACTTGGAGTGATAATACAGCCCACAATCTTTTTAATAAAATTCTTATGCTGAATGAAACAACAATAAAAATTCGTGGGGGAGCTTGGCTCAGTGATAAACATTTCACTCGTGTGGCCAACTACTATAAAATTGATAATCATCATCCATTTAGTGATACCGGCTTCCGTTTATCTCGATATTAAATTCAGTATTTTAGACTGGAAAAAATTCCTATCTATTCATTATATAAAAAGGTTAATAAGAACTCAGTGGTATGGATAAATATCAGAAAAACTTCCGGTTTTTTATGATATTTGACTGTTATTAAACCCAACACCTATGAATAAAACCCTATCACTGTTCGGCATTGAATTGGAAATTATAAGCGGTATAGACCTGACGACTTATCGCCGCCGGCATCCATCGCCTTCCTGCCTGCAAGATGAAAACGGCGACATCATCGGCATCATCATACACAACGAGCCCAAACTCAATGCCGTGAAAATAGGCGAAGGACTGGAACGCCTGCAATACCTCAATCTGAGCGATAATGAATCCTTACAAAAGCTGGAATTTGCTACTGCGCTACCCCACCTTTTTCATCTGGACATCAGCGACAGCCGTGTACAATCGCTCCGTTTTGACGCAGGATTCGACAGCCTGAAATGGCTGGATGCCAGCCGGAACCTGATGAAGTTTTTTGAATTAGAAGGCGATATGCCCGCGCTGGAGTATCTGGATTTGAGCGGAAATAAAATAAAAGAATTCATCTTACCCGGTCAGTTTCGGCAGTTGGAATATCTGTACCTCTTGGATAATCGAATTACAAATATTCCAAAAGAACTATTTGCCGAAAAAACCAATTGTGCGCAGGAAGTCAAAAATTATTTTATTACTTCCCTGCTCACGGGCGACATACTCAACACGCAGGCCAAGATTATTTTTTTCGGCAACGGGCGCTCTGGCAAAACGACACTTTCTCACCAACTCCGGTTGCACGAATTTGACCCCACTATCGAATATACACATGGTATTAAAGTAGAAGAGTGGGAAATTCCACAGAAAAATTTCCCCGAAGGTTTATGGAAAAAGATCGAACGGGAAATAAAAAGCTATGAAGAAAAAAACGGAAAAAAATTACTCCCGCCCGACAAAATTCAATTGCAAGTCTGGGATTTCGGCGGTCAGGAATATTTTCATGCAACCCATCGCCTGTTTCTCAATAATAATGTGCTTTATCTGCTGGTCTGGGAACAAACAACCGACTGCCAGGATGAAACTGATTTGATATTTCCAAAAGCTTACTGGATTGAAAATATCCGCCACCACGCCGGCACTGAAAAAAACATCATCCTGCAAATCCAGAACAAAGAAGAAGGGAAGTCTGAAACAGACCATTCCAATCTGAAATACAAAGTCGCCAACCGCACCAAAGCCAATATCCCACAATATGAGTTAGACGTTGCGCACCTGGAAAATGGAATTATGAATCAGCTTCCGGCGCTCGAATATTTGTGTACGGCTATACCCAAACTATACGACGATATCCGGCAGGAACTAAGAAAGCAAAGAAGCAAAGCCAAGTACCTGACCTATAGCGATTATCTCCGTATTTGCCAGGAAACGGACAACACCAAAGAAAAGATCATGCAGGATGAAAGCCAGATTCGTACGCTGACCAATTTTTTACACGACACAGGCAGTCTGATTTGTTATCGTTTTCGCGAGGGTAAGAAAAGCTCGTTACTGGATGATTTTGTATTTATCGAGCCCAAATGGGTAACGGATACGATTTATCAAATTCTGGACGAAAAAACACTGGAAGGGAAAGGAGAATTTGATAAAATACACGTAGTCGAGGTATTGCAAATGCACAAAAACCCGATCCTGAACGCCAATTTGTGGCTGGAGTTGATGACCGAATTTGAACTGATTTTTAAAAAAACCGGCAGGATCGACGAATATATCGCCCCTCAATACCTTCCGGAAGAATGCCAAGACCTGAGCGAAAAAGCTAAAGAAAATCTGAAAGACGAACTACCGCATCAATTGATTATGTATTACCCCGATTTTTTGCCCCGCAGTCTTATCAGCCGTTTCATTTGCAAATACGGCAATCTTGCCAGGGATTATTATTGGAAATACGGAATTGTCGTTCACCGCAATGCGGGTGAAAAAGTACTGGTTAGTTGCGATTATAAAAAGCACCAAATATCGATTTTCGCGGCTACTCACGGCTCTGCATTTGCGCTTGAGTTGTTTAATACACTTAAATCTTTAGACGATCACGAAAAACTGGAAGTGATCGTCTCGGAAGAAAATCAACCTGAAAATCTTATCGGACCGGTTAATCTTAAGAAACTTGCCGGTAGAGAGGGGAAGGAAGATGTGGAATGGGAGGGTAAGGAATACGATATGAAGCACTTTGCTTTTTTGTTTGAGCGATCAAAGGGTCAGGATGAAGAATTGCCGGAAAACGTTGGTGGTAAAAGAGGTGTAATAGGCTTAGATAACAACTATCTACATGAAGACTCCAACATTATAGATGTAACAATGTCGCATGGTGCAAGAGATTACATTCCTTTTGCTCAAATTGAATCTCAAATAAAAATTTTGTTTTTGTCCGCTACTCCAAGCGATACACGCCAGATAAATACAGGTAAAGAAAGTCGCTTCAAAGATTTATTCAGATATTTTGATCAAGAAAAAAAATTCAATATAAAAGAGGAACATGGTTTAAATTCGGAGCAATTCAAAAATTTTTTGATTTATGAAGATCCACATATTTTACATTACGGAGGACATGGTGAAGTAGAAGGGATTGTCCTCGAAGGAGAAGACTTGGACGCAGAAATCTTATTTGAGATTTTGGAAATTTCAAATAAAACTCAAATTGTGGTCTTGAATGCCTGCTATTCTTTGCCGATTGCAAAAAAATTGGCTGCAATTATACCTTATGTTATCGGTACTCAAGACGCTATCAATGACAGCACCGCTATTGCCTTTGCAAAAGGTTTTTATATGGGAATTGTAGCTGGCAAAACGGTGGAAGCTGCTTTTAAATTGGGTGTTACTACAATTAAGCAAGAAAGATTATCCGGCGCTGATATACCCATTCTTTTAAAAGGAATAAAAAATAATACTTCTTCTGTATAGCCTAAATATACTACCATGCCAAATATCATTTACCAATACCAAAATTCAGATGGAGAGTTTGTAAGGATCGAAGCTACGGATATACGTGAAAAGGCACGCAGTGGCAGAAACGAAGAAAATCTCGTGCGCAAAGTTCAAATGAAATTTGAAGAAGCGCTTGGCACTATAAGTGCCGCCGCCAATGGACTTAAAAAAGTCATTGATGAGGTAAATCCTGATGAAGTATCGGTCGAATTTATGCTCAAAGCAGAAGGCGAAACCGGTTTCTTTACAATTTGCCGGGCAGCTACAGGCGCAGAGTTTAAAATAACGCTCACCTGGAAAAATGCCCAATAACCACGACTACATCGAAACCATCAACGGCGTCTCCTTCAAAATGATTTTTGTAGAAGGCGGAGAGGTAATTATTCGTTATGGTGACGATTCTAAAAAAATCATCGTACCCGATTTTCACATCGCCGAGACACCCTGCACCCAGGCGCTTTGGCGGGCGGTGATGAGTAAAGACCCGGATGAGCTTGGGTTCAAAGGCAGAGATCAAAACCCGGTGGAACGTGTATCATGGCTCGACATCGTGGAAGGAAATCCCGATACCGGCGAGCCGGCCTTCCTCAGCAGGCTCAACCAACTGGCACAATTTGGCAATTATCATCTGCCTTCCGAAGCCATGTGGCAGTACGCCGCGCAGGGAGGCAATAAAAGCGAAGGCTATCAATACGCGGGCAGCGATCATTTAAAAGAAGTCGGCTGGTTTGAAAAAAATAGTCACGAGGAAACTAAACCCGTCAAACTCAAATTGCCCAATGAAATCGGGCTTTATGATATGTCGGGTAATGTGTGTGAATGGTGCGCCGACCACGGGACGGAAAACGTAAAAGATTTACCAGTGGACGGAAAACCTTTTTTAAAAAAAAATTCTAGCCTAAAGGTGGTTCGTGGCGGGTCCTGGTACTACATTGGCTACATCAGCCGCATCGCCAGCCGCGTCAGGAGCTTTGCTGACTTTCGATACGACTACTACGGTTTCCGTATTGCCCGGTACTAACCCTCTTTGAATGTCGAATGACGAATAAAGAATGACGAATAATAATTAGTAGGGTTTGAATTGTTTCAGACAATTCAAAGTTTCACAACTGCAACTTCAAATCCGCCAGTTCGCTGCGGAGCTTTTTGAGGCGTTCGAGCACTTTGTCTTTTTCGCGGTACCAGCTTTTGTGGTCATTGATTTCATTCACGGCGCCTTGTATGGTGTAGCTTTTTTCTTTTACGAGGGCGTGGATTTTTTGGACGAGCCGCACCTGGTCGGCGGTGAAGCGGCGCTCGCCGTTGCCAAATTTGTGGGTGCGCAGGATGTCGAAGCGGTTTTCCCAATAACGGATGGTGGAGCGGGTCACGCCAAAGAGCTTGGCTACCTCGCCGGTAGTGTAGTAGCGCTTTTCAAGATCAGGCAGTTCGACGGGCATAGGGAATGAAGATTTATGAATGACGAATGCGGAGTGACGAGTGACGAATTTTTCGAATTGGCCAATTTGTGTCCAATCCAAACTCGCATTCAAAAGAAAAGAAAAAAGCTTGAAAATCAAAACTTTAGCGGATTGAGTTTTGCTTTTGGGAAATACCGGCTTGTCTGAAAAAGGAAAAATTGGAGAAAAGGAAAGTCTGTCGTCTAAAAAATAGTGCCCGGAGCGGGACTTGAACCCGCACGGGCATCACTGCCCACAGGATTTTAAGTCCTGCGTGTCTACCATTCCACCACCCGGGCACATACTCTTTTTAGCATTTATAAAAAAAGCCTTCTCGCGCGAAGGCTTTTGTACTGGAGCGGAAAACGGGACTCGAACCCGCGACCCCGACCTTGGCAAGGTCGTGCTCTACCAACT
>CALMIT010000464.1 GCA_937864255.1 uncultured Saprospiraceae bacterium | reverse complement strand
GGATAAATGGTTTTGCCGGAAGCGTCAACCACTACCGCATCGGGCGGCACGCGTACGCCGACGCCGACGGCTTCCACTTTTCCGTCGCGGATGACCAGCGTCGCGTTTTCTATTTTTTCATTATAATTTTTAAAAATAGTGGCGTTGGTGAAGGCGTAAAGACCGTCGCGGTGATCCTGTACGCCGTTGTAAGGAAAGGTAGGCTGTGCCTGTATTTTTGTAAAAAAACAAAAGATGAATAGTAGTCCGGGAAAAAATTTTGCAGCAAAACGCATCGCAGTGTATTTTTTGAAAAATTGGTTTTTATTGAAAATCCCGCAGGACTTACAAATATTGAAAAACCTTTTTAGTTGGCGAAAAGCTTTTTCAAAAGCGGGCAGTAAAGAGCAATTTTTTAAAAAACGGGATCGGCGCAGCGGGCTGCTTCGAAGGTAATTTCACCCGGCTCCCGCCAGGCGAATCGCGGTGCAAAAATGTTTGTTTTTCCCTCAGCCACGTCGGCGATTAAATTGCCCAAAACGGGCGCAAATTTGAATCCGTGTCCGCTGCCGCCGGTCGCCAAAAGCAAATTTTCAAAAATGGGGTGGCGGTCTATCAGGAAATTTCCGTCGAAGGTATCGGCGTACATACAAACGCGGGTATGCACGACCGGCGCGGGAGCGAGTGCTGGCAGCGACGTTTCCAGGAAAATACGCAGCGCTTCAAAATAGTGAGTGGGTATTTCGGCATCTGCGTCGGGCAGTTTTTCAAAACCGACGCCATGATTGGCGATTTTGACGATGCCGTTGGGCTGTGCGGGAAAACCATACCAGCCGGTTTTGGAAATGTCGGCCGCCCATCCGGGAAAAGTTTCGGCAGAAAATAAACGGGAATTTTCGGGCAAAAGATGGAAAACGGGCTGCCCGATTGTTTTGATGAGAGTTTTTAAATCCGGCAACAAATGTTGAGACCAGGTTCCGGCAGTCAGTATGGTCAAATCGGCAAGGTGCTTATTGCCTGTATTGCTTTGAAAGCCGGCGACTTCCTCGTTTTTAAAAATAAAAGATTCAAGTCCTTCATTTTCAATAAATTGAACGCCTTCTTTTTTACCCAAAGTCACCAATTCCGAAACGATGGCGCTACTTTCCGCCCAACCCGCTTTCGGATTGAAATAGCCGCCGCGATATATTTCGCGGTTCCACAAAGGAAATCTGCCGCTCAAAATTTTCTCATCCAAATGCACTAAAGGGAAGCCTTTTTGCGAAAGCATCCGGATACTTTCCGCCTCAAAAGTGCCGGACAGGGGCGGCTCGCGCGTGAGTAAAAGGAAGCCGACTTCGTGATAACGCGGACGGCTAAAAATCCTGTTCCACCGATGCCAGCCTTCAAAAGCTTCCACCATCATATTGGTGTAAAGTTCGTCGGCGCCGTAGTCGGCGCGTATCATTTTGCTGATGTCGGTGGACGAGGCTTTCGGTTCGGGCAGCGTTCCTTTTTCAAAAACGGCGACCTGATGTCCGCGATTTTGTAATTCGAGAGCGGCGGTCACGCCGAAGATGCCGCCGCCGATGACGTTTATTTTCATGCGATAAAATTCGCAATTCTTTCAATTTCCCTCTTTCAAAAATTTTATCAGCCCGCTCATGTAAGTCTGCTGGTCGTCCCACATGCACATGTGGCTGCCGTTTGCGCAAAGCAAAAACTGTCCTTTGGGCAGCGTTTCGGAGACCTTTTTCATGTGGGCGGGATCCATGGTATCGTGTGTAGCTGCGATGACCAGCGTAGGTACTTGTATGGCCGGCAATTGATCCATGATGTTCCAGTTTTCCAGCCTGCCGGAAATCCCGAATTCACTCGGTCCCTGCATGGTCACGTACACTTCTTCGTTGAGTTTGGAAAAAGCGCGGTTTACAGGTTCCGGCCAGGATTCAAGAGGAATCCGGCAAATGTGCCGGGTGTAAAAATGATTCATCAGCAGATCCATATAAGCCGGATTTTTAAAATCTTTTTTGGCTTCCATTTCCTGGATTTGTTTCAAAATATCCGGTTCCATTTGCGGACCGAGCACTTCGGCAGCGTAGCGGTCGTAGGCCGGGCAATCCATCATCATGTTTGAAATAATCAAACCTTTCAAATTTTGCTGGTATTTCAAAGCGTATTGTGCCGCCAGGATGCCGCCCCAGCTGTGACCAAGCAGGTAAAAATTATCCGGCG
>CALMIT010000463.1 GCA_937864255.1 uncultured Saprospiraceae bacterium | reverse complement strand
GTTCATATCGTGTCGCCGTTTCGGGTTTTGAATTTCTTTTGTATGCCGCCGTCTTTCTGGGTAGCCGTGACGCTTGCGGTGTAGCCGTTGGCGTCAAGATTTTTTGACCAGGGCGCAGCATAAAAACAAAGCACGTATTCCACGCCGTGTTCCAGGTTAAGCATCGTGCCGATATTATCCGAAGACGCATAACAGTCATTGACTGCCGGCAGCCAGACAAAATAATTTCCTTCGGGATTATTCACCCGGTTTACTTCATCTTTTATATAATACATGCGCGGCGAGCCGATGGCAGCCTTCCATTCCGTGATATAATTTTGATTGCTGTTGGTGAGATCCTGAGCAGGATTACCCTCGAAATTTATGGGGAAAGTCAAAGAATTCAGATGCGTTTCAAAACCTCCGTTGGTAAATAAAGTATTGCCGCAGCCGCAATCCACATCTTCGCTTGCCAGATCAGACTCAAAAGGATAATAATGCAGTTCTCCGGCTACATGGTCGTAATTATTGACAATGATTTGACCGGCAATATTACCGGAGCCGGCTTTGATGAGCGTCGTATTGGGCGCCAGTATGGTTCCCGGAATTGTGTTACCGCCGTTCAGCGTAACCGTTCCGGTGTTATTATAAAAATTCCAGAGCATAAACGGGCCTTGCAAATCTGAAACCCCCGGAAATGTAGGCAGCGTCCAGTTTACATTTCCCGTCCCGTTGACGTTGATCAAAAGCGGCGCAGAAAGACTCGGCGCCTGGTTGAAAGATATTTCTGTGTAGCCTATCAGCGTAGCCGCGGCTACATTCCACACATTCACTGTATTGTTTTGAAGATTCAGGCGAATTTTGCCCGCTCCCTGATTTACAATATTTACCGTGTTGGCGTAACCGCCCAGCACACCCGCGTCGGTTTGAAAAGTGTTAAAAGCTCCCGTGAAATTAAAGACATCAACCGGCCCCACGCTGCTCGATTGCTGGAAAGTACTCGATGAGATGCGCGGGTAATCTTCATACGCATTCGGCGTCACTCTGGTCGGAACGGGCGAACCACCAAAGTTGGTGTAAACTACTGATCCCGTAAGATCTTTCAGTTTGATATAACTATTATTCAGCAGGTTGATTCCGTTACCGGAGTTAAAATTCACCACACCTTCCACTATCAATGCGGTAGGACGCCCGTCGCCCGATACCACAAATGTGCCGGGATTGCCCGTGGCAACGCTGATTGTACCGTTCAAATTCAAATTACCCCAGCTCGCCACCGGGCCTTCAATGTCGCCGTTTCTCAGGGTGACGCTACCTTTCGTCAGGACATGAAATCCCAACGCCGGCGCTGTTACGCTATTCACCGAAACCGGGGGACAAAGCGCACCCGCACCGGGCGTATTCGCCGCAATAAACTGACCGGGATATAAAATGAGGAAAGATAAAATGAAGAGGAATAAACCGGAAGATTTCAAAAAACGAGCCGGATGCCCGGATACCTCATTAGTGAAATAACCAAAGTGAATGTGTAGTGTTTGACACATAGTAGCTATATTAAGTGTTTGTCCAAATGTCCTTTCGGACTATTTTCATCATCCCGATTGTCGGGACAATCGTATTTGCATGGTTAGTGTTGTTCGCTCATGGGCGCGGGAGGCAGGATACCTTCGGGGAGGAAAAAAGAATCCGACTCACAAAAAATTTTTTGAAAGGAAACTAAATCGCCAGACTATTGCCTTTGATGAGTAAGCCAGTAAATTAATTGGGAATTCAAACTTATTTTGAGGGGAAATTCGGAAGAAGGTCTTTCGACCAAATCAGGTGCAAATATAAAAAAAGCAAGCTTTTAAGGCACTATATCGCTGTTTGCCAGGATCATCGGCGGGGTTTGGGGAAAGGCGAATTATTTTAAAAAAAGGGTTAATTTACTGAAAACCAATTTTTTAAAAATCTGTACTGAAAACTATTTATTTAAAAAAAAATGTAAAAAATAATGTTGAATGCTGCCTGTCCGGATGCTCCGAAAGCGCAAAATCGCATGAAATTGTATTTTTACAACCATTTGATAATCAGTTATAAAATCATGAAAGTTTCGTTTAAAGAGAGTCCGCTTTTTATGTTTCTCAAAACTATTTTTGACTTACAAACTGCTCGCTCTCTTATCATTTTATCATTGATTTTTATCACGGCAGCCGGCGGATGTCTGCCCAAAAAAACGAATCGAATGCCACCTGCTCCTAATTCACGCGCTGCTTATGCCCTGGCCATCCACGGCGGCGCAGGCGTCATCACCAAAACCACCATGACGCCCGAAAAAGAAAAAGAATATTACGCCGGACTGGAAGCAGCGCTCATTCTGGGAGAAAATATGCTGAAAAACGGCAGCAGCGCTCTGGATGTGGTCGAAGCTGTGGTGGCAAACCTGGAAGACAACCCGCTTTTCAATGCCGGCAAAGGCGCGGTATTCAACCATGAAGGTAAAAACGAAATGGACGCTTCCATCATGGACGGTGCGACACAGATGGCCGGCGCCGTAGGCGCTGTTTCTATCATCAAAAATCCGATAAAAGCAGCGCGGGCGGTGATGGAAAAATCAAAACACGTGATGCTGATCGGAAAAGGCGCCGAGCAGTTTGCCAAAGAAAATGGACTGGATACCGTGCCGCCCGAATATTTTTACACGCCATTTCGCTGGGAAGCGCTGCAAAAAGCTATCGAAAATGAAAAAAGAACGGGCGCTGTACAATTGCCGAAGGAAGAATACAAATTCGGCACGGTAGGCTGCGTGGCGCTCGACCAAAAAGGGAATCTTGCGGCTGCCACTTCTACCGGCGGTATGACCAACAAAAGGTGGAACCGGATTGGCGATTCGCCAATAATCGGTGCGGGCACTTACGCCGACAATCAGTCCTGCGCTGTGTCGGGGACCGGACATGGCGGGGTATTTATTCGCTTCACGGTAGCGCGGGATATTGCCGCACGTATGGAAATGCTCGGCGAAAGTCTGCGCGAAGCTGCCGATTACGTAGTCATGAAAAAACTGGTGGAAAAAGGCGGCGAGGGC
>CALMIT010000462.1 GCA_937864255.1 uncultured Saprospiraceae bacterium | reverse complement strand
AAAGAAGCGGCGGGGGAAAACACCCAAACGGTGTGGCTCATCAACTGGCAGGAGCCGCTGAAAAATGATTTCGCCATCGCCGAGGAGGTCACGGTCAAAGGCGAGCATACCAAGCGGCCCGATGTGGTGCTGTACGTCAACGGCATCGCTTTGGGCGTGCTGGAACTCAAACGCAGCACCGTCTCTGTCGCGGAAGGCATCCGCCAAAATCTGGACAACCAGAAAGCCACCTTCATCCAGCCCTTTTTTGCCACTCTGCAACTGGTCATGGCCGGCAACGACCCCGAAGGGCTGCGCTACGGCACCATCGAAACCCAGGAAAAATATTACCTCACCTGGAAAGAAGAGGCCGCTGCCGGCCTGCCGGACAACCCGCTGGATCGGCATCTGGTGCAGCTCTGCCAGAAAACGCGGCTGCTGGAAATTATCCACGACTTTGTGGTGTACGACCGGGGTATCAAAAAACTCTGCCGCCACAACCAGTATTTTGGGGTCAAAGCCGCCCAGGAATATCTGCGCCGGCGCGAGGGCGGCATCATCTGGCACACGCAGGGCAGCGGCAAAAGCCTGACGATGGTCTGGCTGACCAAGTGGATACGGGAGCATAACCGTGCTGATCATCACCGATCGGGATGAACTGGACAAGCAGATCGAAAAGGTCTTTAAAGGGGTCAGCGAGGATATTTACCGCACCAACAGCGGCCAGGATTTGATCGAGCGGCTGAACAGCACCACGCCCGGGCTGCTCTGCTCGCTCATCCACAAATTCGGGCGGCGGGGCCACAGCGCCGATGAAGAGGCCGACTACGAAGCCTACATCGCCGAGATCAAGCGCAGCCTGCCCCAGGATTTCAGCGCTAAAGGCGACCTGTACGTCTTTGTCGATGAATGTCACCGCACCCAATCGGGCAGACTGCACGAGGCCATGACCGAGATTTTGCCCAACGCCTTGCTGATTGGCTTCACCGGCACGCCGCTGCTGAAAAAAGACAAGCAGAAAAGTATTGAGGTTTTTGGCCCCTACATCCACACCTACAAATTTGATGAGGCCGTGGCCGATAGAGTCATCCTTGATCTGCGCTACGAGGCCCGCAAAATCGACCAGACCATCAAATCGCAAAAGAAAATTGATCAGTGGTTTGAGGCCAAAACGCAGGGGCTGACCGAGTTTGCCCTCACCGAACTGAAAGCCCGCTGGGGCACGCTGCAAAAAGTGCTGAGTTCGCAGGGCCGGCTGGAGCAGATTGTGGCCGATATAATGCTCGACCTGGCGACCAAAGACCGGCTAAAAAATGGGCGCGGCAACGCGATGCTGGTTTCCGGCAGCATTTACCAGGCCTGCAAATATTACGAGCTGTTCCAGAACGCCGGTCTGACAAAGTGCGCCATCGTCACTTCCTACAACCCCAACATCAGCGACATCAAAGGCGAAAGCACCGATGAAGGGCTGACTGAGCGGCTGAAACAGTACGAAATCTATCAAAAGATGCTGGGTGATAAAACCCCGGAAGTTTTTGAGGACGAAGTCAAGAAGAAATTTGTCGAAGAACCGGCCCAGATGAAGTTGCTGATTGTGGTCGATAAACTACTAACCGGCTTCGATGCGCCCTCGGCTACCTATCTCTACATCGACAAATCCATGCGCGACCACGGGCTGTTTCAGGCCATTTGCCGGGTTAACCGGCTAGACGGCGAAGACAAAGAATACGGCTACATTGTCGATTACAAAGACCTGTTCAAAAGCCTGGAAAAATCCGTCCACGATTACACCTCAGAGGCATTTGAGGATTACGACCGGGATGACGTGGAGGGCCTGCTCAAGGATCGGCTGGAAAAGGCCAGAGAGCGGCTGGAAGAGGCTCGTGAAACCATCAAGGTTCTATGCGAGCCGGTGCCCCCCCCCCAAGACAGTGACGCCTACCGCCATTACTTCTGCGCCCAGAACACCGAGGACAAAGAGGAACTGAAAGCCAACGAGCAGAAGCGGGTAGCCCTCTACAAGCACACCGCCGCCTTGGTGCGGGCCTACGCTAACCTGGCCAATGAGATGCTTGATGCCGGCTACACTCCCCAGCAAATTGAAGCCATCAAGCAGGAAGTGAAGCACTACGAGCAGGTGCGGGCCGAGGTCAAGCTGGCCAGCGGCGACTACATCGACCTGAAAGCCTACGAGCCGGCCATGCGCCACCTGATCGACACCTACATCGGCGCGGAAGAAAGCGAAAAGATTTCCGCCTTCGATGATATGACCCTGATCCAGTTGATTGTGGAACGGGGCGAAGCCGGGTTCGATGCGCTGCCGGGCGGCCTTCGCAAAAACCCGGAGGCCGTGGCCGAAACCATCGAGAACAAGCCGCCGCCGACGATGCCCATTCCGCCGATTCCGCCGAGAAAGAGCTTCGCCGCCTGTCCCATCGCAGCTTCGTCATATTCCGATAGATTCGCGGCGATGATCACCAAAACGACGAGCGTGTAGAGAATCGTTACGAGTCCCATCGAAATAAAGATGGCTCGCGGTATCGTTTTCACCGGATTTATAACTTCACCGGCAGACGCGGCGATCGCGGAAAATCCGAAAAACGTAATAAAAACGAGGGTCGCAGTGCTGCCGATCTTGATAAAATCGCCGTTAAATTTGTCGATCATCACCTGCGGATCAATGCTCGAAAAGCCGCCGACAACGAACCACATCAAAAGTACAACCTTCGCAACCGTGACAAAAATCTGAAAGCTTCCGCTTTCTTTCGTTCCTTTGACGTTCAGCAAAGTCAGCAGGATCAAAGCGACGATGCCGGAAATAGATTCGATCGGTGTGTGCCAGACAAATTCAATAAAATAGCTCGAAAACGTTGCCAGATAAAATCCGCAGGAAGCCGTGTAACCGAGAAAAAGCGCCCAGCCGACAAGAAAGGCGAGCGGCGCCGAAAACGTTTTGCGCGCGTAAAGATAACCTTCACCGGAATTTGGATAAATTGAAACAAATTCGCAGTAAGTCAAAGCCGTAAAAAGCGCGACCACGGCAGCGAGCAGAAAAGACAAGATCGCCGCCGAGCCGACCGCCTGGATCGCCAACCCGGAGAGCGAAAAAATGCCGGCGGCGGTCATTGTTCCCACACCGATTGCCAACGCGGAAACAAGCCCGAGGTCGCGGCTTAATTCCGTTTCAATGTTAATATGTGCTTTTTCTGACATAAAAAAGGACTCCCGGGGCTTTGCGCCTGCCAAAGCGCGATCGTTAATTTTGACCGATTTGCAAAGTTGAAACAGCTGTGAATCCGCCGTTCAAAATACCGTTAACGCCTTTTGCAGCATCCGACGCCGGAAACCGCATTTTCAAAACTTTCCGAAATCACGAATAAATATCGCAAAAAACTCTCCGTTTTTTGCTGAATCCTTTGAAAATTTGGGGGAATTTGCGGAAATTGTTAAAAGATCGGGCTGTTCGGATTCCGCAAACTTTGCGCTTTCAAACGCGGGAGACGATTTCTATATACGTGAATCATACACGATATCGGGGAAAAAGCCGATTTCTCTTGCCTTCAACACAATCATAATGAAATCTTCGATCTAAATGTAGTAAGCTATTTTCACATTATGCAGCCTTTAGCGAACAAGATAAGACCGTTGAATCTGGAAGAATTCGTCGGTCAAAAACATCTCGTCGGAACGGAGAAACCGCTTCGCCTCGCGATCGAGCAGAAACATATCTTTTCGTTCGTTCTGTGGGGCACGCCGGGAACGGGAAAAACGACGCTCGCGCGAATTTATGCAAACGCTCTGAACGCCGATTTTTATGAGCTTTCCGCGGTTTCCGCCGGAAAGGATGATATCCGCAAGATTGTCAATAAACCAATTGAAAAAGATCGACCGCGCATTTTGTTTCTTGATGAAATCCACCGGTTTAACAAAGCGCAGCAGGATTTTCTTCTGCCATTCGTTGAAAGCGGCGCGCTGTATTTGATCGGCGCGACGACCGAAAATCCGAGTTTTGAGGTCATTCCCGCGCTCTTATCGCGGCTTCGCGTTTTCGTTCTCGAAGAACATTCTGACGAAGATATGGCGTCGATCATCGACCGCACGGAAGTCGCGCTCGACCCGGAAGCCAAAGAATGGCTGATCGCGATGGCAAACGGCGACGCGCGCCAAGCCGTTACGATGATCGAAAACACGATCAATCTATATGAAAATGTAACGCTCGAAAATCTGAAGAATACGCTTCAGTCAAAGTTTCTGCGCTACGACAAAAAAGGCGAAGAGCATTACAACGTGATCAGCGCCTTTATAAAATCGATGCGCGCCGGCGAACCGGACGCCGCGATGTATTATCTCGCCCGAATGCTCGACGCCGGTGAAGATCCGAAATTCATCGCGCGAAGAATGGTAATTTTCGCCTCCGAAGACATCGGGCTTGCCCAACCGACCGCGCTTGTCGTTGCAAACGCCGTCTTTCGCGCCGTCGAAGTGATCGGCTTGCCCGAAGCGGCGATCAATCTCGCGCATGGAGCGGCTTTTCTCGCCAATGCGAAAAAAGACCGAAGTGCATACAA
>CALMIT010000461.1 GCA_937864255.1 uncultured Saprospiraceae bacterium | reverse complement strand
GCTGGCGCGATGCGACGGCAACAAACGCAAAGCGGCTAAAATTCTGGCGGAAGCATTTACCGGTTTTTCGGAGGAAGATACTTACAAAGCCATCAGCAATGTGCGCCTCACTACCCACGGCGACAATCGCAATTTTTTCGGACTTGACAGCAAATACAAAGGCGTAACCGGCAACAGCCTTTACACCCGCATGTCGCAGGTATATGCCGACCTCGGATATATAGACGGCGCGGTGCCAAACTGGCGCCTCATCGCTTATCCGAAAATCGTGGAAAATACAAATTTGAGCGGCTCCGCCAATGAGGCCGAAGGACAAAAAACTTTTACGGAAATATCCGACACGGAAGGTAAATCAAAATCGGCGGTGGCTACCAAACAGGTGAGTATCCGCTTTCGGACGGGCGAATCGCAATTGGATGAAAATGCGAAATATATCATTGACAAAGAATTTGTAGAAATCGCAAAAGCCTTTGCCAACAGCCGCATTCGTATCGAAGGCAACACGGACAACGTAGGCTCGAAAGCATCCAACGTGGCTTTGTCCAAAAAAAGAGCCGAAGCAGTGCGCGACTATCTCGTGAAAGAACACAATATGCCTTTCAACCGCTTCATCGTCATCGGAAACGGGCCGGACAAACCGGTCGCTTCCAACGACACCGAAGACGGAAAATCTCAAAACCGACGCACAGATTTTGAGCTGGTAGGCGAATAATTTGGCGAATCCGGATTTATGAAAAAAAAGGTGGTGGTTTTGTCGGGTGCGGGCATGAGCGCGGAAAGCGGCATCAGCACTTTCCGCGACGCGGGCGGACTTTGGGAAGGACACGATGTGATGACCGTCGCCTCGCCGGAAGGTTGGAGAAAAAATTCCGAACTGGTTTTGGAATTTTATAACCAGCGCCGCCGCCAGTTACTCGCCGTCCAGCCGAACGCCGGACACCGGGCGCTGGCAGCACTCGAAAAAGATTTTGAAGTAATCATCGTCACCCAAAATGTGGATGACCTGCACGAAAGAGCCGGAAGCTCGCAGGTCATTCACCTTCACGGTGAATTGTTGAAAGTCAGGAGTACTTCGTTTCCCGAACTCATTTACGACTGGCGGGAAGATTTGAAAACGGGCGGTTGTTGTGAGCGGGGCACGCAGTTGCGCCCGCACATCGTCTGGTTCGGTGAAATGGTGCCGATGCTCGAAACGGCAGCCGAAATTGTTTGCGAAGCCGATTTTCTTTTCATCGTCGGCACTTCTTTGCAGGTGTACCCGGCGGCGGGTTTGGTACATTATGCGCGCGCCGGCATCCCGGTTTTTTACATTGACCCGAAAGCCTTTTCCTACCCTTCCGTTTCCAATTTAAAATTGATTGCAAAACCAGCGACAACGGGCGTCCCGGAAGCCATTTCGGAAATCAGCCGTTTGGTAATTTAAAAATAAAAGATCCTCCTTCTTTTTTCCCAAAAAGGTCAAAATTGCGCTTATAAACCGGCCGCTTTTTCCTATATTTGCCCCCCTGAAAATGACTCAAAAAGAAGCCGCTTTTCAAAGCTTCAAAACACAAAAAAGAAAGAAGACAACTTCTTTTTTATTTTAAAAATTCATCAAAAAGAGAATGAATCAAGACTCCAGAATTATTCCTATCAACATCGAGGATGAAATGAAAAGCGCCTACATTGATTATTCAATGTCGGTGATTGTAGCCAGAGCACTGCCGGATGTAAGAGACGGAATGAAGCCGGTACACCGCAGGGTGCTTTTTGGAATGCACGAATTGGGCGTACCTTACAACACATCACACAAAAAATCAGCGCGTATCGTCGGGGAAGTGCTCGGTAAATACCACCCGCACGGCGACGCCTCCGTTTACGACACGATGGTGCGGATGGCGCAGGACTGGTCGCTCCGCTACCCGCTCGTGGACGGACAAGGAAACTTTGGTTCGATGGACGGCGATAGTCCGGCAGCCATGCGTTACACAGAAGCCAGACTTACCCGCATCGCCGACGAAATTTTGTCTGACATCAATAAAGACACCGTTGACTTTCAACTCAACTTTGACGATTCGTTGGAAGAGCCGTCTGTGCTGCCGACCAAACTGCCCAACCTGCTCGCAAACGGCGCGTC
>CALMIT010000460.1 GCA_937864255.1 uncultured Saprospiraceae bacterium | reverse complement strand
CGCGGAATCGGCGTCGCAGTCAGCGTCAGTGTGTCCACGTTGACTTTGATGTTGCGCAGTTTTTCTTTGGCTGCCACGCCAAATTTTTGCTCCTCGTCCACGATGAGCAGCCCCAGGTCTTTGAAGCCGACTTCTTTATTTAAAATGGCGTGGGTGCCGATGACGATTTCCACCTGTCCGGCTTTCAATTTTTCAAAAACCGCTTTTTTCTGCGCCGTGGTTTTGAAGCGGTTTACATATTCCACGGTCACGCCAAATTCGCCCAACCTTTCCGAAAAGGTTTTATAATGCTGGAGCGCGAGGATGGTCGTGGGCACCAAAATGGCGACCTGCTTGCCGTCCGTCACGGCTTTGAAAGCTGCCCGTATTGCCACCTCCGTTTTTCCAAAACCCACGTCGCCACAGATGAGGCGATCCATCGGGTAAGGTTTCATCATGTCTTCTTTTACGTCAATGGTCGCCTGTAGCTGGTCGGGGGTGTCTTCGTAAATAAAACTCGCTTCCAACTCGGTTTGCAGGTAGCCATCGGGGGAAAATGCAAAACCCTGAGAGGCTTTGCGCTTCGCGTACAACTTGATCAGGTCTTTGGCGATGTCTTTTACTTTCGCTTTGGTGCGGCGCTTGAGATTTTCCCAGGCTTCGGAACCGAGGCGGTGGAGTTTGGGCGCCGTGCCTTCCTGCCCGATAAATTTGGCGATTTTGTGCAGCGAATTGATGCTCACATAAAGCAGGTCGTTGTTGGCGTACACCAGCCGGATAGCTTCCTGCACGTGTCCGTTGATATCCAGTTTTTCCAAACCGGAATATCGCCCGACGCCGTGATCAATGTGGGTGACAAAATCTCCCGGACGCAGTTCGCGCAACAATTTCAAATTAATTGCCTGGTCTTTTGAAAAACCCTGCCGGAGGCGGTAAGTGTGAAAGCGCTCGAAAATCTGGTGGTCGGTGTAGCAGGCGAGGTGTAAATCAAAATCAACAAAACCCTGATGGATGCCTTTCACCACCGGATTGAATTGCACTTTTGCATTCAAATCTTCAAAAATGGAATAAAAGCGCTCCACCTGCTTTGCCTGGTCGGTGAACAGGAAATTCTCAATGGTA
>CALMIT010000459.1 GCA_937864255.1 uncultured Saprospiraceae bacterium | reverse complement strand
GATGATGTAATCGGCGTCTTTGTCTGCAAGAAAATCCGAAAATTCCGGACGCTCGAGTGAAGTTACTTTTATGATCGCCTTTGAAGTTTGCACCAACAGGTAAGCGGCGGAATCGGCAGGCGGCAAAAGCGCCCTGATCCGCCCGTTTTCCACTTGCGTGACCACGCGCCAGTTTTCTTTCAAATTGTACAAAACGGGCGGGGCGGCAGTCGTATCAAAATTTTGAATTTCCAGGTAACGCGGCTGCGACGCGGCCGGCAACGAAAACGCCTTTTCGTCGAGATTTTCAAAATCAAAATTTTGATTGAAAAAGATTTTTGCGACGGAAACAGCGTAGCGATCGTTGGAACCTGAAGTGCCTTCCACAGTGATTTGCAGATTTCCGCGGAGCAGATTTTCGGGTACGGGCAAGCGAAGCACGCGCATTTCATAAATCGAAAAAGTGGTGTCGCGCAGCACTTCCGCGCCGTTCATTTTTACACTCAGGTCATGGCGCGCGTTGCCGTTTGTAGCCAGCCGTATTTCAAAAATTCCCTCGCCTGTCGTCTGAACCGACGAGGCAAAATTGAAATTCAACGTATGCTTTTGCAAATATGCGGAGCCGAAACCTTCGCCCGCGTCAAAATTGGAGTAAGCGACCAGATCGGAGGCGTATTTTTTATAAATGGAAGTAGTCGAAAAAACCTGGCTGCGCTCATTTTGGCAAAATTGTTCGGCAGCCGGCGGGTTGGAAATGTCGTTGGTCAGATTGCGCACGCGTGTCGTCGAAGCAGCGTCGCCCCAGCTCAGGTAGTAAACGGTGGTGTCGGAAAACAGACTGAATTCAGGATTAAATAACTCCTCGGTTGGATTTTGAAAAAGAAAGCGGTCGAGTTCGTCGCGGTTTTTTTTGCCATAAAATTCTATAAAATCCGCGCCCGTAAAAATGCCGGCGGTACTTGTGAAAATCGGCGTTTCCGCGCCGAGGTGAAACAATTGGAATCTTTCTGCCGCGACGCTTTGCACGGGAAATCCGTCGTCCAAAAGTGTCTGATAATCAATGCGATAAATGCCGTCTTCAGTGATTTTTATTTTAAAATATTCGCGCCCCGGCCTGATCCACTCGTTGCCGTAAAGTGTATCTGAGCCGTTCCACATCTGAGCCGAGGCGGCGGCAGAAGTGACAACAAAAAGCAGGAGCGTGTAAATAAATTTGGGCATAAGGGGCTGGAAAATTTTGACTTCAAAAGTCTGAATTCTGATTCAATCCAAAATTAAAAAAAGAATTATTTGTTTCCGGCGCGGACAATTTTTTCCAGGTATATCTTTTTGAGCCGGTCTGCATCCAGATTCACGCTGTCGAAAACGCTGTTGTGAAAATTGGTACAAATGGCGGTGTTCCATTCATTTGCCGACAAAAAATCTTCCAGTTTTTGGTCAGCTTGATCCATTTGTTCGCCCGACAAGCGCCGCTGCGGAAATTCCGGCAGCACTTCCCGGAGCCAGGCCACGTCCATCAATACCAACGGCCTTTCCAAAAAGTGATAGGCGCGCTCTTCTTTAAAATTGTACAAAGGATAATCAAACCCGGTCCCGCAGCGAAAACCGATCCGGTCCGCAAAACCCAGCGTGGAATCATACGCAAGCCCCGATTTTTCAATCAAATCGGGCGTTTCCGGAAATTTCCAGCGGAGATAATGCTGGCGGCTGTGGCGAATCGTCGTTTGCGCCCCTTCCTCCAGCGTCTGTTTTTGTTTTTCAAAAAGTTGTCCGTCTGTGTGTGCGTCGTAGCTCGGATGCAGTCCGATGACATAACCGCGCTCTTTTGCCAGCCCGATAATCCGCCGGGCTTCGGGACTTTTTATGGAAAAATGGTTTTCCACTTTAGCCCGGCTACCGCCCGCCAGAAAATAAATCACCCGCTCCCCCACCCTTTCATCAGCCAACAGCCAATGAAAAGTATCAAAGGGATCCGCTTTGCCGCTGAGCCGGGTTTTGAAAAATTGAAACTTGAATCGAGCGAGCTGTGTCGGGTTTTTCTGATGATAAAAAAGCCCGAAAGCCTGGCGGATGAAATTGCCAAATCCTTTAAATTTTTGAATCAAATCAATGTCGTGCGTGAGACTGATGATGGCCGGCCAGCGCTGCGGCGCAAAACCGAGGCATTCGTAAAAAGCAGACACAATTTGATCCACTACGGGCTTGTGCGCAATGTTTTCGCGCACTAAAAACTGTTTACCGGCCTGCATCCGCTCGTGCGCATCAAGCTGATCAGCCGTGCAAATCCACTCCTCCATCCGGCTCAAATGGAAAAAAAGATTGGCAAAAATGTCCATTTCTATTTTTCCGTCTTTGAAAAAAGGCGTTTCCCCTACCCCACTTTTTTTACCAAAATCCAACCCGTAAAGCACTTTTTCGTCAAATGAAAAAATTCTCTTTTTCCAATTTTGAATATCACCCGGGGGATATTCTTCCAGTTTTTTTTCCAATAAAAATTTCCCTGATCCTTCCACTGGTATGCAATCAGCCGCCGGATTTGCTGCACCGCCGTACACAACGGTAAAGTCTGCCGCACTCGTTTTTTGCATTTCAAAATGCACGTCCGGCGGCGCGAGCGGGTGCTGCTCCAAAATATCCAGCACATACCGCAGGCGCTGCGGCAAAAGCCCGGCGGATTCATTTTGAACGTAAATTACAGGCATGAAAAGCGAGGTAAAATTTTCAAAAGCGTAAACCTAAATTTGCTGCGTGAAATTTTCGCTAAAATCGGATTACTTTCGACACATTGCCACGCTTTTGAGTGGTACGGCCGCCGCACAGCTGATCCTTTTTGCCGCCACGCCCTTTTTAGCGCGTCTTTATAGTCCGGCGGACTTTGGCGTTTACGCGGTGTTTCTCGCATTCACTTCTATTCTGGGCGTAGTAGCTTCTGGCAGGTATGAAATCGCCATACTCCTTCCGCGATCGGACGAGGAAGCCGGGCAGCTTTTCAGACTGTGTCTGATTATCACCTCTCTTTTCGCTTTGTTTTGCTTTTTGTTGATCCTTTTGTGGGAATTTTTCCCTTTTTTCGAAAATTCAGAAGCTTATCGAATCCGGTTTTGGTTGCCCGGAGCGATTTGGCTACAGGGCGTGTGGCAAGCCCTCAACAGTATCGGCAACAGGTATAAATCATATAAAAATATTGCATTCAGCAGATTGATCGGGAGTATCGTCACGGTTGTGGTGACTTTACTTTTTGCCTTTTGGGATTTTGCCGCTATGGGCTTAATTGCCGGAAAATTGATTGGTCAAAGCGTTGAAACTTTTTGTCTGTATTTTTATCAAAAAAGAGTCTCAGCAGGCGACAAAAGTGCGGCAGGATTTCAAAACCTGTTTTTAAAATACCAGAATATGCTACGGTTTTCTACCATCGAAGGCCTGTTAAATACTGGCTTTAAGCAAATACCTGTTTTTGCGCTGTCGGCAAAATTTTCGTTAAATGCGGCAGGATTTTATTCCATGACCCAAAATATCCTGAGTAAGCCTGTCGGACTGGTAAGCTCGGCTGTTGGACAGGTTTTTTTTCGCGAAGCGGCAGAGTTGCATCACGAAGGCGGAGCGGCATTGAGCCGGTTCTTCGTAAAAAATCTCCGTATGTTGTTTCTGTTGATCCTCCCTCCCACCCTGCTGATTATATTTTTTGGAAAGCCGGTTTTTGGCTGGTTGCTAGGCAGTCAATGGCTCGAAGCCGGGGTTTACGGAGCCTGGCTGATGCCTTTTATCGCCGTTACATTTCTCAAATCCCCACTCTCCTGTATCATAGACATCAAAAATCAAATACGGCAGAATCTGATTTTTGAAATTCTGTTTTTCTGTATGTCGCTGGCGGCATTTTATCTCGGTAGCTTCTTCCAAAGCGCGCTTTTGGGCGTTCAGATTTTCAGTTTAGGAAACTCTGTTATCGGTATAATTCAACTCTTTTGGTTTTACAAACTTACCAAAACAAGCGGGGGCTTCGATAAGTAAATACTTTTTTCTGTAAAAAAGTATAAGAGTAAATACGCTTTCACTTTTTTACAGAATTAATTAAAAACTTAAAACCTTTTTTAAATTTTTGCTTTTCACTTTAAGGCATTTATAAATTTTTAAAGAAATACTTTTTTACTGCTTTACAGGAATACTGATTCACAAATTTTGAAACTCTATCAATCTGGTTTTTAGCCCTAATTTTAAAAAAATAAGCCATTTTGAGCGAAAATGAGCCGCTTTAAGGCTCAGGTTAGAGAACTTTACTCCTTTGAAAATTAAAGCGCTTATCTGGCGCGAGCATTAGTATTCAGTATTTGTGCCGAAAAGTAAATACTGAAAAACTTATTTACTTTTTTAAGTAATTTGATAAAAAAGTAAATAAGTTTTTAATGAATTGAATTTTTGCACTAAACTTGCATTTCTTTAATTTAATATTTACTCTTTTCAGTATTTACTTTTTTAAACATACTTATGAAAATAGGAATTTCAAATCTGAAGGGTGGGGTAGGGAAGACCACGGTTTCTCAAAATCTTGCGGTAGGGCTGGCGCATGTGGGCTACAAAGTCTGTATCGTGGATACGGACCGAAATCAAAATTCGGTGTCCTGGGTAGGAGAGCGTAGTGGAGAGTTGCCTTCTATTTTGGCAGTAGGCGTTACGGACACGAAGGCATTAAACAAAATGGCCGACCAGTTGGAAGCCGATCATGATTTTATAATTATAGACGGCACACCTTCCTTATCGGAAATGACGACGCGTATTATTTTGTCCTCCGATCTTTTAATAATTCCCATTTTACCCAGCGGGCATGATATACGTTCCATGCAGATATTTTTTGAGCGGTATGAGCAGGCTAAGGAATTTAGAGAAAACATACCCGCTTATTTTTTTATCAATCAGTATTCTGAGACTATTAAGCTACACCAGAGCACTAAGGAGTTATTAAATGATTTTGGCATCGGCATTATGGAAACAAAATTTAATCGTCGCGTTGCGTATGCTGAGACCTCGATTACAGGGCAGGGAGTATATGAGTACAGTGATGAAAAAGCAAAGGCAGAAGTGACCGCGTTGACTAAAGAAGTACTGGAAATTGCTAAGAAATTAGGTTATTTATAAATTTTAAATAAATAAAAAATGGCAAAACACATTGATTTGTCGGGCTTAAAAAAGCAGCCGTTAAAAAAGAAAGAAACGCCAAAAATAGAAGAAGTGGTAAGCGCAATACACAAAGAGGCGGCAACTGAAAAAAGCGAAATGGAAGAAGAAAACAAAGAGCCTGTAAAGCGGATTACACTTGATCTGCCCGCATCGCTGCACACAAAGCTCAAAATCAGAGCGGTCCAGGAACAGATAACTATCAGAAGCTTTGTCATAGATATTCTTGAGCAGATACTTGACTAAAGCTACAAAACGAGCGTATTCGTGTCTGTCAATTAAAGTCCGACATATGGCTTCATTTTTATAAAAGCTATAAAAAGAGCGCATTTTTTGATGGCCGTTTATTCACCGAAAAGTACTAAAAGCTACAAAACGAGAAATCTAAAATTTCGATAAACAATGGATGTGAAAAGCTATGAAAAGAGCAAATAAGCGGGGATTTTGCATCCAAATACGCCAACAAAAAGCTGATTTACAATTAATTAACCTTCTACACCAGAAAATTGCTGCTTAAAAGCTATAAAAAGCAAGGTTCACAGTTTTCAAAAGCTACGAAATGAGCGCATATTTCTATAAAAGCTACAAATAAAGAAAATAATTTTTCCTAAAATCAAATATCTAAATGACTGATTTTTATATACTTATCTCGTAAAGCTATAAAAGAAGAAAATAGTTTATCGGAATATTTAATGCGTGGGTAGTATTAACCATTCTTACTAATTTGTTTCATTTTCGCACAAAAAAATTCAAAAAACCCACCCCTAAAACAAATCAGTTTTTCTGTTCCATTTTATTCTTAAATTCTTTAAAAACGTGTTTTATGAAGGTATTTTTAGATTGTTTTTAAGTATAGCCAAAAGCCTTTTAGATAAAGCGCTTTGAAACAATTAAAACTACAAATAAAGCGCTTGTCGCTATGATTTGAGCGCTAAAAGACTATGAAAAGAGCGCTAAAATAACCGGAATCACTACAAAAAAAGCGCTAAAAGCTACTTTCTCTCTCGTTTTGTAGCTTTTCGAAAATTATACCCACGGTATTTCTATACTTTTGCCAACATGCAAAATGAAGTACGCACCATTCCACACAAACGTGACCCTGAAAACCCGCTGGCTGTTCAGTCAAATGAACTGATCCACGCGCGGTACGAGATGACTTCCCTCCAGAAGAAGATTCTTCTGATGCTTATTTCCAAAATACAGCCGGATGACATTGATTTCAAACCTTATCGCATTCGTGCCAAAGACTTTTTGGAAGCAGCCGAATTGAAAAGCACGCAGATTTACGGCAAGTTGAAAATAGCAACCGAGGGTTTGCTGAGCAAAGTTTTTCATATCAAGAAGCCAACAGGGATGCTTCAAATCACCATACTTTCCAGTGCGGAATATTTTGAGGGCAGGGGAGTGATGGAACTTTGTTTTGATCCGAAACTAAAACCCTACCTGCTTCAGTTAAAAGAGCAATTTACGCTGGTGCCGCTCAAACAGGTACTCGGACTTCGCTCAGTGTACGCCATCCGCATATACGAGATGTTGCAACAGTTTAAAAGCACCGGCTTCTTTATTTCCAAAGTCGAAGATTTGAAATACAAACTCAACCTTGACGGAAAATACAAAAGTTATAACCTGTTCAAAAAGAACGTGATCTTGCAGGCGCAGCGAGAACTCGAAACCACTGACATGGCTTTTACTTTTGAAGAAATAAAGGAGGGCAGAAAAGTGGACCGGATCAAATTCAAACTGATGCCGCTGCATCAAATGCAACTTACCGAAGAGCAAAATCAGCTACAAAACAAACTCATCAATGACCTCGGTCTGACGGAGTCGCAGAGCAAAAAAATAGTGGTGAGAGTGACGCCGAAAGAAATTCACAAAACTATTTTTGATGTAAAATCCTCGTCCAGGGCAGGGCGGGTGAAAAGCAATATTTCGGCTTATGCGATGGGCGTTTTTGCCGCAAAATATGACTTATAAACCTCGCTATTTTTATAATTTATTCACCACATTTTTTGGAAAGGAAAATCCGGAGCATGAGCAGAATCACACTTTTGCTTTTACTTTTTTTTGCAAAAATCACCCTTTCTGTCGGACAGGGAACTCCCGTCGCGGAAGGCAGCAATCAATATTTTCTGCTCGACCGGTTTGATATTTTGAGCAGCGGCAGAACGCCTTTTCACACCAGCCTGAAACCATTTTCACAAAGTGATGCCGTCATTTTTGCTTTCGAAATTTTAAAAGATTCCAGCCTTTCGGAAAAAAATCGGGAAGATGTGTTTTTCCTTTTTGATGACAACAACGAGTGGATCGCCGCGGGAGAAACGCCTCTGCCATTAACGGCGAAAGCCGAAAAAGGCAAGCTCGCTTTGGACAGTGAAAACCACCCTTTTTATAAAAAAACCGAAAAGCCTCTTTTCGGAATTTTTTATAAAACGCCCGCCAATTTTTTCGAACTCAATAAAAAAGATTTTTACCTGCGCGTGAATCCGGTACTCAATTTCTTTTTTGCAAAAGACCAAAATGGTGCGGAACCGGTTTTTCTGAATCGCAGGGGGCTGGATATACGCGCGGGCGTGGACGACCGGATTTTTATCTACACCAACATCCACGAAAACCAGGCGCGGTTTGCCGATTATGTGAATGAGCGCATCGCCCGCGACAAGGCTGTGCCCGGCGCCGGGCTTTTCAAAAATTATGAAAGCGACATTTTTAATATTTCAAAAGGCTATGATTTTTTGAATGCTCAGGCGATGATTGGTTTTAATGTGACGCGGCACGTGGGCGTGCAGTTCGGACACGGGCGCAATTTTATCGGAAACGGTTACCGCTCGCTCCTCTTGTCGGATTTTGCCAACAATTATTTTTATTTAAAACTGAACTGGCGCGTCTGGCGCTTTCAACTGCAAAATATTTTTGCCGAACTGGCCGCCGAGCCGAAGCCGCGCAGCGAAGACCGCTTGCTTTCCAAAAAATACATGGCCAGCCACCACCTGAGTTATGATATTACGCCCAATCTCAATTTCGGCTTTTTTGAAACGGTAGTTTTCAGCCGCAACAATCATTTCGAACTGCAATACCTCAACCCCGTCATCATCTACCGCACGGTGGAACAAATGGTCGGTAGTCCCGACAATGTGCTCATCGGATTGGACGCAAAGTGGAATTTCCTCCGCCGTTTTCAGGCGTACGGACAGCTGATCCTTGACGAGTTTTTATTCAAAGAACTTTTTTTGGAAAATCGCGGCTGGTGGGCCAATAAGTACGGCGTACAAGCCGGGCTGAAATACGTGAATGCTTTCGGGCTGAGATCGGAAGAGCACAC
>CALMIT010000458.1 GCA_937864255.1 uncultured Saprospiraceae bacterium | reverse complement strand
TGGCGGTTTGTCCTGGAGCCATCCCGACATACAATGGTGCGCAGCTTCCGGCAACGACCTCTGGATAGCCTCCGACGGCGGACTGAATTATTCCGCCGACTGGGCGACGACCATTGAAGCGCGCATGAACGGCATTTCCGGTTCGGATATGTGGGGCTTTGACGCCGGTTGGAACGAGGACATCCTCGTCGGCGGCCGCTACCACAACGGCAATATGGCTTATTATCAAAAATTTCCGGAAGGTAAATTTTACCGCATGGGTGGCGCGGAGTCTGCCACCGGCTATGTGAATCCCGGCCCGGAGCGCAAAGTATATCACAGCGACATAGGCGGGCATATTATAAAAGGCGACTTTGCGGAAGGCGTGACGCGCTTCCCGGTGGGCGCTTTTCCGAATGAAAGTTACGCCTACTACGCCAACAGTGAAATGGAATGGCACCCGCGCTGCTGGAACATCGTTTTCCTCGGAAAAGAAAACAAACTTTGGAAAAGCACGGACGGCGGCGCTTCTTTTCAGGCGCTGTACACTTTCCCCGGCGACGCCGACAATGAAGTGTATGAAATAGAAATCTGTCGCGCCCAAACCGACCGCATGTACTGCTCGCAATATGACGGCACGGACGACGCCATCTGGCGTAGCGCCGACAGTGGACAAAGCTGGACAAAATGCGCTCCCCTCCCCTTGCCCAACAACAACGACCGCGTAAAACTGGCGGTAAGCGACCGCAATCCCGACGTGCTTTGGGCGGCCGTGACTTACGGCTCCAATGGGCGGAAAATTTATAAAACCACCGACGGCGGACAAAGCTGGATCAACCTTACCACTTCCCTGCTCGACGGCGTACGCGTGAGTAACATCATGGCGCAATACGGCACGGACGACGGCATTTATCTCGGTACCGATTTTGGCGTGTATTACCGCAACAACAGCCACAGCGACTGGCAGCCATACGCCGAAGGTCTGCCCCTCAGCGCCGAAACCAATCGCCTCAAACCATTTTACAAAGAAGGAAAAATACGAAACGGCTGCTGGGGCTTCGGCGTGTGGGAAGCGCCGCTTTTCGAACCGAGTACCCCGCAGGCGCTGATCATGGCAAACATGCTCGAAAGCGATTGCCCGCGCGATACTTTTCAATTTGACGATCACTCGGCGGTGCTGCACGCGGGCGCGCAATGGCAGTGGTCTTTTCCGGGCGCGACTTGGATGGAAGGTGCGGAGAGCCGCAGTCCCCGCGCCGCGTACGCACAGGCGGGTACTTACCCGGTTTATATGACGCTGACCACGCCGGTCAACACGACACACGACACACTTTTTATAAAAACAGGCAATGCCTGCGACCGCGACACCGTGCCCGGCGAGGCGCTTTTTCTCGACGGCAGTTCGGACTATGCAGGCGCAGCCAAAGCGCTAAACCTGAACACCAACACGCTCACCATGACCGCCTGGATCAAACAAAGCGGCGCGCAAGACAGCCGGGCAGCGATTGTTTTTTGCAGGGGTAACAATACGACCGCCGGGCTGGGCTTCGACGGCGACCGGCTCAGTTATTACTGGGACAACAGTTACTGGTGGTGGAACAGCGGCCTCACGCCGCCGAAAGACGAATGGGTGCACGTGGCGCTCGTAGTGGAACCCACTAGGGCGACCATTTACATGAACGGCTTCCCTTCGGTCAACCAGGCGGCGCACGCCGTCGAGCCTTTTGACGCGCCGCTGGTACTCGGGCTGGATCCGAATGGAGGCGACCGTTATTTCAGCGGCTGGATGGACGAAGTTTGCGTGTACAACCGCGCCCTTTCGCAAGCTGAAATCCGCGAACAAATGCACCTCACCAAAGGAGAAACGAACTCGGACGGACTGGTCGCTTATTACCAGTTTAATGAAAACGGCGGGCAGGTGTTTGACCGGATCGCCGTGGGACATTTGGGTTTAAATGGCGACGCGGTGCGGACGTCTTCCAGCGCGCCGGTGGGCAAGGGAGCAAGTTTCAGAAATACTGTCAGCGGCGCGGGGCTGTTTGATTTTCCGGGAACGGATTTGAGCATTCAAACCAAAACGGGTACGATGCCAAACGGCGAAATCTGCATCACCAAAATCGAAAACCTGCCGGACGCGCTGCCTACCGACGACCCGACGAGCGAGGGCTATTGGGTGCTGCGGAATTACGGCGCGAATGCTACTTTCAACGATTTTTCAAAAATCACTTTCCGGGATACGAAGGGCTTGCCCACCTACCCTTTTGCGGAAGGTTTTCACCTGTACAAAAGAACGCCAAACGGCGAGGGCGATACCTGGATTTTTTCGGACAGGGGCGATAAGCTGGACAAACACAGCCTGGTTTTTTCCACCGGAAACGGCATCAACAGCGCCGCACAATTTATCGTGAGCGCTTTTCCGCCGAAGGCGGGGGTATCTGAAAACCCGCGCGAAACAAGGGTTTCGACCGCTGAAAAACCACAAAATGACTGTCGTATAAAAATTTTTCCTAATCCGGTAAAACATGGAGCGGAATTTACCGTACAAACAAATCTGAAAGGAAATGTAAAATTCAAACTGTACAATGAACGCGGGCAGGCAGTGCGGTTGGCAAATTTTGAAAATCAGACCTCACTAACTACAAAAAATCTGACCGGCGGCGTTTACATTTTCAGCGTTGAGAACGACCAGTTTATACAAACCGGGAGTTTAATCATCACTGACAAATAAATTTTAACACTCCTGACAATACTTTACTAAGTTAAGCAACATAAGGGTTCTTATAATTTTCTAAAATTTTTTCAAGGTTAATTTTTAAAAAATTAAATTTTTAAGTGGCTGATTTTTTATAGAAGATTTCTATCTTCGATCAGCATGGGAAAAATCAAGGTTATTTAACCTCAAAAATTCCCTTAAAAAATAATTAAATTTAATTTTTAACCAAAAAACCCAAAGTCATTATGCGCCCCGATATTGTTTAATTTACTTTCCCGCTTTTCTGCTCTTTAAAAACAAAAAAATTCAGGATTTACCTGACCACTATTCGCTTATTAACCCGCTTTAAAAGGAATCTTCCCGGATTATCATCCAGCTTGTGAAATCAAGATGAGTACGGTTTGTCCTTTTAAAAATTTTTAAACTCATAAAAATGGTCAGCATCTACAATCCCTTACCGATTTCCAATATTTTTTGGCTTTTGACGCATTCATATCTGATTGATAAACAGACATGAAGGGCTTTTTTTTACAAAATTTTCTTTGAAAAAAGATGCAAGAATTATAAAGAATAAAACCTAATTAATCACAAAATCTAATAAAAATGAAGAACAGAACTTATTACAAAAGCAGTTTTTTAATTGCCTTATTTATTGTGTTTACCGGCACCTTGGGCTTCGCGCAAAACCGTTACGTAGCGACCACAGGTACTGATGCCGGCGATTGCTCCAGCCCCGGTTCGCCTTGTAATACCATCACCTATGCTATCAGTCAGGCAGTAGCCGGAGATGTAATTAACGTAGATGACGGTACGTACAACGAAAATGTAAATCTGAATAAAGACAACCTGACGCTCCGCTCCAATAACGGGAAATCAGTCACCACTATCGAAGGTACGTTTGGCGGAGGTACGGGTTCTGTCATGGTCGCGAATGGTACTAATGGCGTAACCATCGGCCTGTCGGGACACGGATTTACCATTATCGGTTTCGACGGCAACGGGGCTATTGAAGCTGCCGCAGTGTATCTACTTGGCGCACATACCAACATCACGATTGAAGGCAATGAAATTCGGGCAAACGGCGACCATGGCTTGCTTTCCAATTTTAATGCCGCTATCAATGGCATCATGATCCGGGATAACATGTTTACCGGACAAACTTTTGTAGGGGCCGAACCAGGCGGCTGTGGATTTGCGACCCAATTTGATCCTGGCAATAATGTGCCCAGGCAATTGGTCACCATGGGCGGTGGCGCAGGCGTGACTATGTCCATGAATGTCAGTTTTTTAAATAACATGGTTACGGGTACTGCGGGCGGATTTAATTTGGAACCTGCCTGCGCAGCTTTCGGACAAGGAAATAACCTGGTCACCATAGACGTAATCGGTCTGGAAGTAAAAGGCAATATTTTTAATGGTACGACCACGCGCTTCAGCAACAACTTGAGAGCGAGAGGTCCCGGAGCGAGTATTTCCTGTAATACCTTTTACAATAATGGATTGGGCGCGGCTTGCGGGCATATTTTCTTTGGTTCGGCAACGCCGCTCACAGGAGCCTCGCCGAATACACTGGCAGGCATCGCCGAAAATAATGCGTTCCCGGAAGGCGGCGCTTACCTGACGCCGGATAATGCCGGCTCTTATGTGATCTACCGCGATGTTGCTCAGGCAGATGCCGCCGCAACTTCGATAGGCGCGGGACAAACTTCCGTAGCTGCCGCAACTTCGATAAACTGTCCGGTTCAAAATCTAAATACGGGCGAGTTATTTCAAACCATTCAGTCTGCCATTAATGACGCCCAAACCGCCGGAGGACATACAATAAGCGTTGCTGCCGGTAGCTACAACGAAGACGTACTCGCGAATAAAGCCGTGACGCTTTTGGGCGCAGGCTGCGATGTGACCACTATCAGCGGACCAATGGGCGGCGACGGCGCTACGGTACGCATCAGCGCACCGGGTGTCGTGGTAGATGGTTTCATGATTACCAGAGACGGCAATAACGTGGTGGATTGGAATGACGGCACGCTCAATTTTGCAGGCGTGGCCGTGCAAGGTCAAACCGTATTCGGCGAAATCAGAAATTGCAAAATAACCGGAAACCGCTCCGGGATAGACGTGAATAACAGCAACGGAAACAACATCCACAATAACGTCATCACTAACAACCACACGGGTTTGATTTTCAGAAATCAGACAGACAATACGCTGTTGAATGAAAATGAAATCACAGACAACCGCACGGTAGGCGTACTTTTCCTGGATGCCAGCGGCGGTACCAACACTCCTGTACAAACAGCAGCCAACAGTTCATTCAATAATAATAATATCAGCGGCAATTGGTACGGCAACGTAGTGGACAGACAGGCAGGAGGCTCTCTTCCTGTGCCAGGCACCAATCTGAAAAACTTTAAGTGCAACTGGTATGGTACGTTAAACCCGGTAGTAACCACCGCAAACAGTGCAGAACCGGGTTATGCCTCGCTGATTCCTGTGGTATTCGGCGGAATGGCTACTGCTCCGGGCGGGCAACCTGACATCGCGGGTCCGGCTTCGGCAAATATTGATTATGAAACGTATTTGGTAGATGGTACAGATGACGATGGGATGGTTAAAGGTTTTCAGCCTGTAGCAGGCACTTGCTCTGGCTGTCAGTCAGGTAGTAACGTTGAAAATCTCAATACCCATCAGTTTTATTGTACCATTCAAGCGGCGATAGACGATGCAATGCCGGGCGATACCATTGAGGTAGCTGCCGGTACTTACGTC
>CALMIT010000457.1 GCA_937864255.1 uncultured Saprospiraceae bacterium | reverse complement strand
CTCGTAATAATCTATCAGGCGGTGATACACACTTTCCTGATAATAAGGTGTGCGGCCTTCCTGAACAGCCAGTTCGTGCCGGGCTATCAGTTCGAAGAGTGTCGTTTGGTTATTCAATTCGTGGTTGTGCATGGTTATGTTTTATAAGCAGTTCCAAAAATAAACTATCACCGTGCAATAAGCACACGAAAAAGAGGGGAAATGAAGGAACGGTAAGGAAAAAGCGGTAAGCGGCCGGTTTGTTTTAAGATGCTATTTTTGTATAATTTGAAGAAAAAAATATTTCAACAATACGCTTTTTGAAAAAGGTCTGGATTTGGCAAAGAACAGGAAAATGCTTTCGTCGTCACAGTACAAATATATAGTCCCTGAATCGGATAAATATGACGCGGGCATTCGTGTGGAAGACTTATTTTTGCAAATTCTCCGGTGAACCGGATAGCTTCTCAAATCTATTTCCAAATTCCGTCGTTTAGAAATTTTAAAACTAACTTTTCAATCCCTTTTCATGAAAAAAATACTGATAGCTGTTTTTAGCCTGCTGGCACTTCAGCAGGTTTTCGCGCAAAGCGGAATAGAATTCAAACAATCCTGGAAGGAAGCCCTGGCGATAGCCGCAAAAGAAAAAAAACTCATTTTCATGGATGCTTACACCACCTGGTGCGGCCCCTGCAAAAAGTTGTCGAAAGAAGTCTTTCCAAACGAAATGGTGGGCGAGTTTTTCAACAAAAACTTCGTCAGCCTGAAAATGGACATGGAAAAAGGAGAGGGCATCGCCCTTGCCGAAAAATTTGAAGTGAATGTGTATCCTACCTTATTATTTCTGAACGCCTACGGCGAAATAGTACACCGGACTGCCGGCTTTCACAATGCAGAGCAATTAATAGAATTGGGCGGCAGAGCGCTTAATCCGGCGCGTACGCTGGCGGCAATGCAGCAACGTTTTGACGGCGGCGAGCGCGATCCTGATTTTCTTGCCGAGTATGCCATTTTGCGTTTTGAAGCAATGGACAATTCGCACCAGCCCGTGGCAGAAGCCTACCTGCAAACTCAAAAAGACTGGAGCAGCGAGGTGAACAGGAAGTTCATTTTCAGAATGGTGGAAAATACCGAATCGCCCATGTTCGATTATCTCGTAAAAAACAGGAAGGCATTTGAAGAAATTTTTGGCGAGCGCGAGGTAGCCGGCAGAGTGGAAGAACTGATTTACGGCAGTATTTACGCTTTGGGAGAAGCGCCCGAGTTGGAAAAAGTAGATGCCGTTTTTGCAAAAGCATATCCCGAAAAAGCGGCCTACCTCTCGGCACGATACAGAATGCGTCATTATCTGGAGCAGGAAAATATAGGAGGCTTTGCGAAAGCGGCAGTTGATTATTTTAAAAAATTTCCGTCCAATGATCCGCAAGAATTAAATGAAGTGGCTTGGACGTTTTACGAGGTAGTGGAAAGCAAAAAGATGTTGAAAAAAGCCGTAAAATGGGCAAAGCAGTCCGTCAAACTGGAAAATGCTTATTATAATAATGACACCGTGGCGGCTCTGTATTACAAACTGGGTAAAAAGAAAAAAGGAGTAAAAGCGGCAGAAAAAGCCATCGCCATCGCACAGGCAAACGGCGAAGACAGCACCTCCACACAAGAGCTTCTCGACAATTTGAAAAAATTATAAAATTGAAGCATCGAAATGCCGGCTACTCAGTCTTTCCGAAAGTGTCTGCATTTCGATTTTTTAAATTTAAAACATCTAATAAATTGAATATCAAAAGATTATTATTTTTTTCAATCACTTTAGCAGCCCTGCTGGCTTCGTGCAAAACAGGAAGAAATCTCGCCGGTGCGCCGTTAAAAGAGCGTTCGCCCGATTACCTTTTGCGAAAAATGATTGACAATCAGGTGGATGCAAAATGGCTCAGCGCCAAGCTCAAAGTAAACCACAAAAGCGAAGAACTGACCATAGGTTTTACGGGCAATCTGCGTCTGTGTAAAGACAGCCTGATTTGGATACAGGTGAAAAAATTCGGCTTCGAAGTGGCGCGCGCACAGGTGACAAAAGATTCTGTTTTTGTCATTGACCGAATCCACAACGAATACACCGCGGCAGGAATGGACTATATCCGTCAAATGATAAATTTCCCAGCCAATTTTGAAATGTTACAGGCACTTCTGCTCGGCAACCCCGTTTTTTTTACAAAGAATCTCTCGACAGAAATTGTGGATAACGAGTACAAACTGGGTTCGACAGAGAGCCGGCCCAAAAGCGAATACCGGCTCGACAGAGATTATCTGCTCAAGCGCATGTTTTTTTCCGAAGAACAACCGGAGCGAAAAATGAGTATGGAACTTGACAAATACCAGCCGGCCGGCAAGCGTAGAAATTTTTCCTATCTTCGCAAATTAAATATGAGTAGCCGCGAGACCGGTAATTTACAAGTTGATTTAGAATTTTCAGACCTTGAATTTGATGTACCCAAAAGCACTCCTTTCGAAGTTCCTTCAGGTTATTCGCGTTAAAAAAGCGATTTCGGGCTGTTTTTTAAAAAAGAAAAACCTGCCTGCAAAATCATTTTCCCGCATGCCCTTTTTTATAAAAACAGGGCTTGTTTTTCTTGCGCTCATTTTTGCCTCTACGATAATATATGCTCAAAAATCCAGAAAAGACCTGGAAGACAGACGCAAAACGCTGATAAAAGAAATAGAATCTACAAACAAGCTACTGGACGATACGCGGCGCTCGCAACAGGCTACGCTCAACCGTTATTACACATTGCAAAACCAAATCCAAAAACGGGTTCAGTTAATCGCAACGCTCCAGGAAGAAATAAAGCTGGCAGATGAAAGCATTGAACGCTCCACAGAAGTCATCGCCGCCCTCTCGTCTGATATCGAACACCTCAAATCCGAATATGCGCTCATGGCGCGAAAAGCTTACCGGATGAAACTCGGCAATGACGCCATGTCTTTTCTGCTTTCCTCAAAGTCGCTGAATGAAGCATTCAAAAGGTGGCGCTATCTGAAACAATACGACGCTTATCGCCAAAAACAGGCGCACTTGATAGTAGAGACGCAAAAAACGCTGTCCAAAAAATCGCAAAACATAGAGTCACACAAACATGAGAAGGAACAGTTGCTCGTGTCGCACGTGAGCCAAAAAAACATTCTTTCGCAAGAAATGAATGACAGCAATCACCTTTTGGAAAAATTGAAAGAAGACGAAAACAAACTGAAAAACGAGCTGGACATAAAAAAACGCGCCCATGAAGACCTCAACAAAGCCATCGAAAAAATCATTATTGCCGAGATAGAGCGCAAAAAGGAGCAAGCCCGCACAGCGCCGCCGCCATCAAGAACTTCCTCGGCGGCGACTACCGCCACAAAAACTGTCCCGCTCGATTCACCCGAAACCATTCTCCTGTCCAGTAATTTTATAAAAAACAAAGGCAAGCTCCCCTGGCCCGTGCAAAATGGCGCAGTGGTCAGTTTTTTTGGAAAACAGATACATCCTGACCTGAAAAAAATAGAAATTCTAAACAACGGGATAGATATAAAAACCGAAAACCAGGCAGTAGTGCGCGCTGTTTTTGAAGGCGAAGTTTTGGGGATGCAATTTATTCCGGGCAATAATTATATGGTCATCATTCGGCACGGCAATTATTACACCGTGTATTCAAACCTGGAAGAGGTAAGCGTAAAACGCGGCGAAAAAGTTGTCACTAAGCAGGAAATCGGAAAAGCCGGGATGGACAAAATTTCCAATCACTACGAATTGCATTTTGAAGTCTGGCGCGAAAAAGAAAGACAGGATCCCGTAAAATGGCTTTCGCGTTAGGCACAAGGTATATTTTTTATCTTTCAGGCGTGATTTACTATTTGTTAAGGCGGATTTTATTTTTTGTGCCTACGCTCCTGATCGTGGCGGCTGCGGCTTTTTTACTTAGCAAAATGGCGTCCGGAGACCCCGTCGAAGAATTTTTTGAAACCAGCTATACCATCCGCGACTACGAAAGAGTAGCGAAACAATTGAAATTGGATAAGCCTGTTTTTTATTTTTCGATCACCACGAGCGCATTTCCTGACACCTTGCATAAAATCCTGCCCCTTTACCGGCGATCAGCACAAAAAAAGCTGTGTGGAAAATCGGGCAACTGGGAAGCCGTCGAAGACTATTTTGCCAGGATTGAAATATTTAATGCAAAAATTGACGCCCTCCCCGACACACTAAACAAGAGCGTGATAACGCCG
>CALMIT010000456.1 GCA_937864255.1 uncultured Saprospiraceae bacterium | reverse complement strand
ATCAATATAATTTCATTTTAAAAACCCACAGCCGCCATGAAAATACTCAGGTATTTGTTGATCGCTTTTGGTGTAATTTTGGCACTGCTCCTCGTGTTAAGTTTTATCGGTCCGAAAAATTACGATGTCTCGCGCAGCATCGTTATCAATGCCCCCAAAACTTCCGTTTTCCCGCATTTAAAATCTTTGCAAAAAATGCAGGCGTGGAGTCCCTGGGCTGAACTTGATCCGAACATGAAAAATACTTTTACCGGCGAAGACGGCACGGTCGGCTCTTCCAATAGCTGGGAAGGTAATGATCAGGTGGGCGCGGGTTCGCAGACCATCACGGTCATTAATGAAAACGAGAGCGTGGAAACGCACTTGCATTTTTTGAAACCCTTCGAGTCAGAATCCGACGCTTATATGAAAACAGAGGACTCTGAAAACGGCTCGACCAAAGTGACCTGGGGCATCAAAGGTGACAATAATTTTATGGGCCGTATTATGGGGCTGTTTATGAATATGGACGCCATGATCGGTAAGGATTTTGAAAAAGGTCTGGACAAGTTGAAAACCATTGTGGAAAGCCAGCCGGCTCAAAACACTTACCGCGGTTTTAGTATCACAGAGGAAGATTTTGCAGGAAAAATGTACGTAGGTATCCGCGAGACCGTCAAATTTGCCGACATGAAACAGTTTTTCTCTGAAAATTTCGCGTCCGTTTTTTCAGCAGTTGGCGACAAAGCTGACGGAATGCCCTCCGGCATTTATTTTGAATGGGATGAAGCAAACCAGAAAACCGACATGGCTGCCGCAGTGGCGGTCAAAGAACCGGTAAAAGGTTTTGAAAAGTTCGAAATTCCTGCTTCCAAAATGTTATTGATCAACTATCAGGGCGGTTACAACGGACTCGGGGAAGCGCACTACGCGATGGATGATTACATAAAAGAAAAAGGTTACAAAATTTCCAGCCCCGTGGTGGAAGAGTATGTGACCGATCCAGGCAATGAGCCTGACTCGACCAAATGGGTTACAAAAGTCATGTACTTCGTTGAAAAATAATTTTGACTTTATGTTTTAAAAAAATGGGCGGTTGTAAATCAACCGCCTATTTTTTATTTAACGCTTTTAGCTAAGCCAGCCCCTGCCGTTCTTTTTTGAAAGCAAAATTTATCAAATCGTAGGTAGTGACAATACCCACCAGTTTTCCATTTTCGCAAATGGGCAGGGCGTGAAAAAGATTTTCCATAAATATCCTCGCAGCCACTTCTGCGGTGTCTTTGGGTTCCAGACACACGACAATTTTTGACATCACATCGCGCACCAGCGTCGTTTTGTAAAGCGCCGAATTGTACTCATTTTCTTCCGGTTCGGAAAATAAGGACATGCCCAGCGAAATTTTCAAAAAATCAGACTTGCTGATGATGCCGGCCAATTCTTTTTTTTCATTAATCACCGGAACGTGATGAATTTCATGCCGTGAAAAAATTCGCGCGACTGCCTCCATCGTATCATACTCGTCAACGGTATAAAGATCAGCAGTCATTAGCTCGGATAAAGGGGTGCGGCTTTTCATAAAAACCGAGTTTTAAATTTTTAAAACAGCAGCCTAAGTCAATAACCCCGGCTGATTGAAGAAATAATTGAGCAAGTCATAAGTGGTCAATATCCCGACGAGTTTGCCTGCATCGTCCACGACCGGCAGAGCGTGAAAAAGATTTTCGCGAAATATCCCCGCAGCAATTTCAATGGAATCATCGGGAGAAACTTTGGCGACCTGCCTGGTCATCACCTCTTCCACGAGTAGCGTGGCAAATAATTTATCGTTGTAAGCCTCCCGCTTTTTTTCATTAAAAAGCGGAAATGCGTTCGAGATAGCCAGGTAGTCGCTTTTGGTAAGAATGCCGACTACTTTTCCGTCTCTCGCTACCGGGAGGTGGTGAATATTCTGGCTGCTAAAAATTTCTTTTGCTTTCATCATCGTATCGTTGGGTCGCAGAGTGAACGGGCGTTCCGTCATTAATTGCCCAACCGTGATGGTGCTTGTATTTACCATTTTGTTTGATTTTTATGTTGAAAAATTGGATAAAAGCAGGGCGCCGATGGTGTCCGGCGCCCATTTTTGTCAGGATACTCTAATCGTTTTAACGGGTTCTTTTTCCGGGATGTTCATTTTCGGTATCATCAAATGCAAAACGCCTTCTTTGTAGTTTGCTTCGATTTTCTTTTCGTCAGCATGTTCGGGGAGCCAGAAAGACCGCGTAAAAGAAGTGTAGCTAAATTCTTTGCGGGTGTAGTCGTCTTCTTTTTCTTCCTTTTCCAGTTCGCTTTCCGAACTGACGGTCAATACATTGTCTTTGATTTCGATTTTGAAATCGTCTTTTTTAAAACCCGGTGCGGCAAATTCCAGCAAAAATGCTTCTTTCGTTTCTTTTACGTTGACGGGCGGAAAGTTGAAATTCTT
>CALMIT010000455.1 GCA_937864255.1 uncultured Saprospiraceae bacterium | reverse complement strand
GGCTCGGCGCTACGGCGGTTTTGGATGAGCAGGACCAGCTTTGCGGCGTGATTACCGACGGCGATTTGCGGCGGATGCTGGAGCGCGGCGGTGATTTTTCAAAATTCCGCGCGAAAGACTTGATGAATCCGAATCCGAAATTTATTCAGCCCGAAGCGTTGGCTGCCGAAGCATTGGAAAAAATGCGCGCGTACAGCATCACCCAAATGCTGGTGGCAGAAAATGGTCGCTACCTCGGCATCATACATTTGCACGATTTGATCAGAGAAGGTTTGATATAAATTGAAAGTCGAAGATTTTGAGAGGGTGCGTTGCCGGTTTTCGTTTTTACTATTTTTTAAAAATTGCTACCAACGCCTGGGTGATGAATTTGGTTTTTTTTCAAAAAATAAAAGTAGTACTTCCCGTTTGCCTGCTTATTTTTTCATGCAGCCCACCGGAGCGCCCCGCAGTAGCTTTTTATTATTGGAAAACAGCGCTCAAAATTTCAGATTTTGAGTTGGAAAAACTGGATTCGCTTGCCGTGAAAAAACTCTACGTTCGTTTTTTTGATGTGGATTGGGACGCACTTTCCGAAACAGTCGTGCCAGTTGCCCCGGTGGAAATAGATACCACGCATCTTTCCAAATTTGAAATCATCCCCGTCATTTTTATTACCAACCGCACTTTTTTAAACGCCCCTGCCGGGGAAATTGCCGAAATGGCGGAAAAGGTTTTTTTAAAAATAGAGAAATTAAAAGACGGTTTTCAAAACGGCAACTTTACCGAGATACAATTTGACTGCGACTGGACGGAGCGTACTGCCCAAGCGTATTTTTCCTTTTTAAAACAGATAAAAAAGCGGCTGAAAGAGGAGACAGAACTTTCGGCGACGATACGTCTCCACCAGGTAAAGTTTTTTGAAAAAACAGGCGTTCCGCCCGTGGACAGGGGCCTGTTGATGTTTTACAATATGGGCGATTTGGACGATCCAGCCACCGAAAACTCCATCCTCGATTTGGAAACGGCAACTGCTTATTTACAGCGATTCGACGAATATCCGCTTGATTTGGATGTGGCTTTGCCTGTTTTTTCCTGGGCGGCAGTTTTCAGAGATGGTGAGTTGATTCATTTGATTCACGGGGTTTGGCGAGAAAATTTTAAAAAGTCAGTATATTTTAAAACAGTGGGAGAGAAGCGTTTTTTAGTAAATCAAAATACGTATCTGGAGGGTTATTACCTTTATGCCGGCGATGAAATCCGGGTAGAAGAAATCTCACCCGACTTGCTCGCCGGAGCAGCGAGGATGCTGCAAAAAGTGCTGCCCCCGACTTCGCGGACGGTTAGTTTTTACCACTTGGATTCGGCACTTTTAAGAAGGATTTATACTGCCGATTTCGAAAAAGTATTGGATCGGTTTTAATACCAAAAAAATGAATGATTTTTTAAAATGGCTTTTTATTTTGCCCATCCGGCTGTATCAATATACTTTGTCGCCGCTGATAGGTCAAAACTGCCGCTATCGCCCCACCTGCTCGCATTATATGATAGACGCGATAAATGAATGGGGCATTGTAAAAGGTATCTGGCTCGGTATCAGGCGGATAGGCAGGTGTCATCCCTGGAGCAATCACGACCCGGTGGATCCTGTACCCAAAAGACCAAATCGCGCCTGAGAAATTTCATTTTAACACCTAAAACGTTTTCTGAAAATCATGCTTGTCGGTTTTATTATTTTTTATCTGTTGGGTACTTTGGCGATTGGTTATTGGGCTTCCAGGCGAGTAAAATCAACACAAGACTTTGTCATTGCCGGCAGAAAGTTGCCACTTGGCGTTGCGGCTTCGGCACTTTTTGCTACCTGGTTTGGCTCGGAGACTATCATGGGTGCTTCTTCCGAATTTGTGAGCGGAGGCGTTTTGGGCGTCATTGAAGATCCTTTTGGCGCTGCGCTGTGCCTGATTCTGGTCGGCGCATTTGTAGCCCGCCCGCTTTACAAATTGAATATCCTGACTTTCAATGATTATTTCAGAATGCGTTACGACCGCCGCACAGAAGTGATTTCAGCGGTGTTTACAGTGCCTTCTTATTTCGGCTGGATAGCCGCACAATTGATAGCGTTGGCTATTATCCTTCAGCTTTTGCTCGGCGTACCGCTTTGGGCAGGTATTCTCATCTGCATGTTAGTGGTGCTTTTTTACACTTATATCGGCGGAATGTGGGCAGTTTCGGTGACGGATTTCGTACAAACCATCATTATCGTTTTAGGCTTGTCCGTTCTTTTCTTTTCAATAACTGATCAGGCCGGCGGATTGGGAAACGTGATCCAAAATACGCCGGAAGATTTTTTCAATATTTTACCAGCTTCGGACCTGCACAGTATGGTGCATTATTTTGCAGCCTGGATAACGATAGGTCTCGGCTCCATACCCCAGCAGGATATTTTTCAACGGGTGATGGCTGCCAAATCGGAAAAAGTGTCGGTACAATCGGCTTACCTGGCGGGGATCATGTATCTCACCATCGGTTTTTTGCCTTTGATGATTGGTCTGGCGGGTAGCCAGATTTACCCGGAGGTGTTGGCTGAAAAAGATCCTCAAATGGCGCTGCCGCAATTGGTGTTGCATCACGCCGGATTTCCTTTGCAAATTCTTTTTTTCGGCGCGCTGCTCTCGGCGATTTTGAGTACGACGAGCGGCGCAATGCTGGCGCCTGCCACGGTGATAGGCGAGAATCTTGTACGCCCGCAATTTAAAAATCTGAGCGACAAACAGATATTGCAAATCATGCGCTGGTGCGTTTTGGGCGTAGCGCTGTGTTCGGCAGGTATTGCGTTTGCATCCAGCAATATTTATGAATTGGTAGGACAGTCGGCTTCTCTGAGTCTGGTTTCGCTTTTTGTGCCTCTGGCAGCCGGACTTTATTGGAAACGTGCAAACAGGCACGGCTCTTTTTGGGCGATAGTTCTGGGAGGTTTTGTCTGGTTGGTCTGCGAAATTGTCGGCACATCGCTGCCGAGCCTGGTGTATGGTTTGATGGCAAGTATCACCGCCATGATAGCGGGCAGTCTTTTGACGACGCCAAAAATGAATATGGACGAGGGCAAATAATTTATTTACTCGCGGTACATTTCTTCTATCTGCCGGGCGTATTTTTTTAAAATCACTCTTCTTTTTAGTTTCAAAGTAGGCGTGAGTTCTGCCTCCGAACCGTCGGCTTTAAATGGCTCCCAAACGTCGGGCGCGAGGTAAAACTTTTTAATCTGCTCAATACGGCTAAAAAGCGGATTGTATTTATCCACCACACGCTGAAAACGTTCGATCACTTCTGGCAAACGCACAATATCGGGTAATGAAGTCCAGATGATTTCGTGTCGCGCGCACCACTCCATCAGCGCATCCTGCGAGGGTATGATGATAGCGCTCACAAACTTTTTCATCTCGCCTACTACCATGATTTGTTCTATCAGGAAGTCTTCTTTCAATTTGCTTTCGATAGGCGCGGGAGCTACGTATTTTCCGCCGGAAGTCTTTAGCAGTTCTTTTTTCCGGTCGGTAATTTTTAAAAATTGCTGCCCGCCGGGGCCTTTTACCAGTTTGCCAATGTCGCCGGTACGCAGCCAGCGTGTACCATTTTTTTCAAAAATCATTTCAGCCGTTTCGACGGGTTTGTTGTAATAGCCCATCATGATGTTTGGCCCGGCGGCGAGGATTTCGCCCTCTCCTTTTTCATAAAAGTTATCGCTGTCGTCTATTTCTACGGCCACATTTTCCAAGATGGCTCCAATAGTTCCGAGCAATGCGCCTCCCGCTTCGTAATTGCCAACGGCAATACCGGGCGATGCCTCGGTCAGACCATAACCTTCGCGGATTTGTATGCCTGCCGCCGAAAAAACGCGCACCATTTTTACAGGACAGGCGGCAGCGCCTGTCACGATACCTTTCACGCAGCCACCCAGCGCTTCGCGCCATTTGCTGAAAATCAGCTTGTCAGCAAATTTCCATTTTAATTTTTCAAATCCTGCCGGTTTTTTGTCAAATTCAAACCGGTCGGTAAGCTGCAAAGCCCAGAAAAAAAGCGCTTTTTTAAGCCCCGACAATTCCAGTCCTTTTTTGTAGATTTTGTCATATACTTTTTCGAGCAGGCGTGGAACGGTGGTAAAAAAATGCGGGCGTATTTTTTTTAAATCGCCTTCGTCTCCGCCCAGATTATCGGTACTGGTTTGATACACGTTAGCGCCTACGAGTACGTAGGCGTAAGTGGCCACACGTTCGAAAATATGGCAAAGCGGCAAAAAACTCAAAATCCGGTCGCCCGCTTTGATGGGTAAAAGTTTCTCGACGGCGCTGATATTGCTCACGATATTGTGGTGCGAAAGCATCACTCCTTTCGGAAAACCGGTAGTGCCGCTGGTATAAATGAGCGTAGCCAGTTCTTGCGGCTGGATGGCGCTTTTTCGTTTTTCCAGTTCTTCTTTCAGAGATGTTTCATTGACAAAAAGAGATTCCCAATGCGGCGCCGCGTCGGTTTTTTCAAAAGAAAAAATTTCCAGGAGCGTCGGCACATGCTGCTGCGCCGTGCGTACTTTCTGGAGCAAATCGCCGCTGCCGACAAAACAGTATTTTACGCCTGCATCGCTGAAAATATATTCATATTCACCCGGACTGATGGTAGGATAAACCGGCACATTGATCGCCCCGATTTGCAAAATAGCCAGGTCGGCAATAATCCATTCCGCCTGGTTTTGATAAGTGACCAGCCCGATTTTATCTCCCGGTTTCACGCCCATGCGGAGCAGCCCCTGGCTGAGCAGGGCAGCTTTTTCTATCATTCGTGCGGTGCTGAAAGATTCCCACGAGCCGTCGGCACGCTTGGTGACGAATGCTTTTTCCTGCGGAAAATGGCGCAGTTGGTAATCAAAATAGTCGAAGAGCCGGCTTATCTCCATAGATGTCTGGATTAATTTGAAACTTGTTTGATAAAAATTTCATTGAGCGAAGGCAGGATTTCATTAAAAGCGTGTATGAAAAGGCCTTTATCCAACAGGTACCTGAGCAAGGTATTGGATGCTTTTTCTTCCTGCATTTTCACTGTGATCGAGTTCGCAGATTGCCTCACAATTTCAATATAGCCGGGTAGATTTTCAGGCAAAGTACCCTCAAAGTCAATCCTGAATAAATTTTCTTTAAAACGGTTTTTGATGTCTTTGACGGCGCCTTGCAGTACATTTTCACCTTTATTGATCAATACGATTTCTTTACAAATTTCTTCCACCTGCTCCATGCGGTGAGTAGAAAAAATGACTCCCGTACCCTGCCTGTTCAGTTCCTGGATTTCGTCTTTTATCAAATTGGCGTTGAGCGGATCCAGCCCTGAAAAAGGCTCGTCGAGAATCAGCAATTTCGGTTTGTGGACGATGGTGGCGATAAACTGGATTTTCTGCTGCATACCTTTCGAAAGCTCCTCCACTTTTTTGTTCCACCAATCCTGGATTGCAAATTTTTCGAGCCAGTGATTGATTTCTCTTTTCGCCTCCGCCGCCGAAAGTCCTTTCAATTGTGCCAGGTACAAAAGGTGCTCGCCCACTTTCATTTTTTTATACAAACCGCGCTCTTCGGGCATGTAGCCGATGATTTCGGGGTGGCGACTGTTCAGTTTTTCATTGTTAAAATAAACGTGGCCGGCGTCGGCCTGAGTGATTGTAGTAATGATGCGAATCAACGAAGTCTTGCCCGCCCCATTCGGGCCAAGTAATCCGAAAATAGAACCTTGCGGCACTTCAAAACTCACATTGCGCACCGCCACAAAATCGCCGTAGGTTTTTAAAACATTGTCGAGCTTGAGAATCGCCATACTTTTGTAGTTTCGAGTGCTAAAAATAATTAAATCGTTCAAAAACCCAACTTTGAGTTCCAAAAGCACAATCTGGTATTTTATCGTCAATCCGGCCGGTGGTAATTGGGCTGTAAAAAAGCAATGGACTACCATATCGGCGATGCTGCAAGCCGCGGCGATTGAATTTGAAACCGTTTTTACTGCTTACGCCGGACATGCTACGCAACTCGCAAAAACTGCGGTGGAAAATGGCTTCAGGCACATCGCAGCCGTGGGCGGCGACGGCACTGCCAATGAAGTAGCCAACGGCATTTTGCAACAGGAAACGGCGGCTTCTTCCGAAATTATTTTTGCGCTGCTGCCCGTCGGTACGGGCAACGACTGGGCGCGCAACTGGAACATTTCTCCGGCGCTTGACGACTGGATTTCGATTCTCCGGGCCGGGAAAACAACTTTTCAGGATGCAGGCCGGGTGCAATATTCGGCAAAGGGGCAGGCGGCTGTCCGATACTTTATCAATGTCGCTGGATTGTCGTACGACGCATTTGTCGTGCGTTATGCCGAAGATAAAAAACACCTGATGGGCAATCGTTTTTTTTATTTGTGGATGATTCTGAAATGTCTTTTCAAATTCAAACTGCCCAAAGGCCGGCTCGTTTTTGATGGCAAAGAAGTCCGGGATTTTTTTTATACGATCAATGTAGGTATTTGCCGATATTCGGGCGGAGGGATGCAAATAGTGCCGCAGGCCGTGCCGGACGACGGACTTTTTGCGCTCACCTATGCTTTGAAAGTATCGAAGCCGGGCGTGATATTGAATACCTGGCGATTTTATAACGGCAGCATCGGCGCGCATCCGAAGATTTTTACCTTGCAGTCCGAACGCGTGGAAGTGGCTCCCGAACCGGGCGAAGTAATATTGCTGGAAGTGGACGGGGAGTTTCTGGGCGAAGCCCCGGCTGCGTTTTTTATTTTAAAAAAGGCATTAAAAATTTTAATTCCCTGATTTTTAAAAATTAAACCGGATGGCAGTCAACTAATTTATTTAAAAAAGCATCTGCCAAACGACCCCGGCGTTTCTCTTTTTCAGAACAGCACTTTTAAAAAAAATAAAAAATGAGTTTTAAAAATCATCTTACAGGTATTTTGCCGGCATTGACAGCCGTGCTGGTTTTTGCAGCCTGTTCTTCCAAAGTAAATGATAACCTCACGCCGCTCCCGCTTTCTTACGGAAAAATAAATCAGGTGGTAGTCGTAGCCGATAAAGACGTCTGGGAAGGCGCCGTGGGCGATACTTTTCGTTTTTATTATACTTCGCCTTACCTCATTTTGCCGCAGCCGGAGCCGGTTTTTGACCTGAAGCATTTCACGCCGCAGATGATGTACGAAGATCCGCTGCGCAAAGAATTGCATCACTATGTGTTTTTGGCAAATCTCGGCGATGAAAACTCGCCTACCACGCAAATGATGCTGAAAGATTTGGGCGCGGAAAAAATCAACGAAGCCCGCGAGGGTGGCAAAAGCCAGTCGGTAGTAGGAAGAAACAAATGGGCGCGGGATCAATTGCTGATTTACCTGTTTGGCGAGTCAGAGGCTGATTTGATGTCGAATATTGCAAAAAGCTTTCCGGCGGCAGAAGAAAGGATCAAAAGCGCAGACGCGGGCAGGATAGAAGCCACGGTTTTTCAGGGAGGAGAAAACAGACAAATTATGGATGTGGTGCGCACAAAATTCAAAGCGGAAATGCGCATTCCGAAAGATTATGTAGTAGCTATAGACGACCCGAATATGCTTTGGCTCAGGAAAGAAGCGGAAGAACTGAGCAGCAGCATTCTGATGACCAAAGTACCTTACAAATCGGCGGAGCAGGCGAGTGAAAAAGGTTTGAAAGCATTGCGCGATTCTATCGGCAGAAAATATATTTCGAGTACCTCGCAAGGCTCTTATATGGTGACCAACGACGTTGACCTGCCTATGTTTGTCAATAAAACCATGCTCAATAACCGCTATGCGCTTGAGGCGCGCGGTATCTGGGAAATGGAAAACGATTTTATGGGCGGGCCGTTTATCAGTTATCTGATCGTAAACGAACAATCCGGTGAGATTTTTTTTGCAGACGGATTTGTTTTTGCACCCGGAAAGGACAAGCGCAATTACATACAGTATTTGGAGGCTATTTTGAAAACAATAAAGTTTTAGCCGGCGGCGGGTTTCATGACATATTCAATTTTTCAACTTTGTAAAACCCTTATCTTGCGGCTTGAACCGAATCAAGCATGAAAGCAAGGATTTTTTTAACCCCTTTTTTCATTTTTCACTTTTTGAGCGTAAGCGCTCAATTGGAATTTGCCATAGTGGATTCCATAGCCCTGAGCGGCAATGAGCGCACAAAAGACCGAATCATTTTCAGAGAACTTGACATCAGCGACGGCGATACCATTTTTTTAAATTTTTTGGATGAAAGGCTGGAATGGAATCGCCTGCAATTGATGAATACCGGGTTGTTTTCCAAAGCCAAAATAGATATTTCCAACTGGCGACCGCCCGACAACAAACTCACCCTGAAAGTTGATCTGAAAGAATCCTGGTATTTGTATCCCATCCCGATTTTGGAGCTTGCCGACAGGAATTTCAATGTGTGGTGGAATGAACATAATCACAGCCTTTCACGGCTCAATTATGGATTGCGGCTGTATCATACCAATTTTACAGGCAGACGCGATTACCTGAAATTTGTGGTGCAACTCGGCTACACGCACAACTACGAACTCAAATACACCATTCCGTACCTGAATAAAAAACAAACCTGGGGGCTGGCATTTGACGCCAACTTCAAACGCAACCGCGAAATACAATACACGACTGTCGGGGATAAGCAGCAATTTTATAAAGACGACGAAAAATTCATCTTCGAGCAGTTTGAAAACTCTTTGATTTTCAGTTATCGCCCGGCTCACCGTATTTATCACCATTTCGACTTTTTTTACCGGCAGGGGCGGGTGGATGATTACATCGTGCGGGAGTTAAACCCGGCTTATTTTTTAGGTCAGAAAGACATTCAAAGATATTTTTCGGTCGGTTACCGGTTTAATTACGATTCGAGAAATATTCGCCCGTATCCTACCGAGGGGATTTTG
>CALMIT010000454.1 GCA_937864255.1 uncultured Saprospiraceae bacterium | reverse complement strand
GAAGCGCCGAAACGCAGATAATGATTGGGATTGGGCACATAATCAAAATCCATTTTCAAAGCCAAATCCTCGATTCCCGAAAAATATTTCGCTTTGAAACGGTCGGTGGTTTGTCCGGTTTTTTCGCTCACTTCGGTCAAAATGTTGATATCGTAACGACTGTACGTGAGCGTGGTATTTTTAAAAAGTTTCGGGTTGATTTTATAATTCCAGCGCATTGCCGAAATCACATTACCCCAGTCTATGCCGCCGCTAAATGCGCTCTCATTGCGCTTATCTTCGATCTTCGTACCAAACACGTCGCCGCCCCAATAGCCGCTCAGGTACAGGCGGTGTTTGTCGTTAAACTTGTGATTTACTTTGGCATTCAGGTCAAAAAAGTACAATTGCAAATTCACTTTTTCATCGGATTGATCGCTTTGGGCGGCGATGAAAGGTTTTAAAAATAAGTCCACATAAGTGCGTCGCCCGGAAACCAAAAAGGAAGTTTTATCTTTTTTGATCGGACCCTCGAAGGTCAGTTTCGACGAAATATTGCCGATGGCGCCCTCGCCGTGATACTCCTGCATGTTGCCCTCTTTCATGTTGATTTCGATGACGCTCGAAAGCCGGCCGCCATAGCGTGCGGGGAAGCCGCCTTTGGTCAGCGTCACGTTTTTGATGGCGTCGGCATTGAACACCGAAAAAATGCCCAACACGTGCGACACATTGTAAACGGGCACGCCGTCGAGGAGGATCAGATTTTGATCGGGACTGCCGCCGCGCACGTACAAACCGTTTTGACCTTCGCCGCCGGACTGCACGCCGGGCAACAATTGCAGGCTTTTCAGCACGTCCACCTCGCCGAACAAAGCGGGTATTTTTTTAATCTGCTCCACGGGGATTTCGATGCGGCTCATCTGGGTTTCCTCCTGGAAATTCATGGACACATTTTTGTCCAGCAAAAAGCGAAAAGTCTGCGGCTGATAGCCGATGTACGACACCGAAAGTTCGACCGAATCGGTGGGCAAAGTGAGGCTGTAAAAACCGTAGGTGTTGGACACCGCGCCCTGCGCCGATTTAAAATCGAACACATTGGCAGCGATAAGTTTTTCGCCCGTTTCGGCGTCTTCGATGTAGCCGCTGATGGTAAAATTTTGCGCAAAGCAATAGGTGGAAAGAAACAGCAGGAAGGGTAAAATTCTTTTAGCTCGATTCATAAAATTGATTTTAGGTTGTTTCGTCAAAAAACATCCTTATGACAAACGGATTGTGAAACACCCTAAAATTATTTTGGGAAAAAGTTGGGGGGGGGTGCTGTGGCTTTGAGTTTTGGGTTGGGTGTTTTTTTTTGCACAATGGCTATGTGAGTAATACTTGGAAAGCAAGCATGGCTTCTCGTTTTAAGTATTTTTTGAATTACTTTTGCGAATATTGACAATATTGTATACAATTCAATGTATAAGTTTAGGTGTCAGCTGTCAAGCTATGAGGACACTATAATATTGACATTAGAAGATAAATGATAGTTTGAAAAATTAAGTTTGTTAATATAAACCTTGACAGCATAGGCTATTTGAAACATAGCAACATTCGATAACAAAAAACGTATTCTACGTTGACGGACCAATAAAATTTAAAACTTGCTTTATGCAGAAAACAATTGAACTCAAAAACGAGGATGCAATATAGAACTAGCATATAGACTAGCCCTTGACTTGATCTTTACATTGAACTCTTAAATTTAAAGTGACAAACAAAAATTTGAATATTAACACAGTTTTGCTTCAGACAGACTGAGTACAAACTATATAGATACGCTTATATTAACCTTTAATAATAATTAGAAGCATTGCGCTTCACCCAAACGTGAACTCAACTCCGAACCGTTAGCAGGCATTAAAAAAAGACAAAAACGAAGAAGCTCTATATACTGAAAAATAATTGTAAAAGAAATGATTAAATACATCAAAGGATTTGATGGGTTAAGATGCTATTCAATTTTATTAGTAATAATAACCCATTTGGGAGTGGCTCATAACTTAAAAGAAGGTAGTTATTTAAGAGAAAACTTATTTTATTTTTTTTCTGGGGCGGCAGGCGTGAATGTTTTTTTTGCAATAAGTGGTTTTTTAATCACGACATTAATTCTTAATGAAGTCGAGGAAACGGGAAGGTTTAATCTCAAATTTTTCTTTATTAGAAGATTTCTTCGATTACTACCACCAATAATTCCCTTTTTTATTGCAATATTTGTTTTCATGAAACTAGGCTACATTAGAGATACTACATTTGGTTTACTAGCTTCGGTATTTTACCTATTCAATTTTGTTCCTAAAGCAAAAATATTTTGGTCTACTGAACTCAGCCACACATGGTCATTGGCTGTAGAAGAACAATTTTATATTCTCTGGGCGCTTATTTTTAAATTTTTCAACTCAAAAATTCGAATAATAATAATTTGTTCAATCTTGACTTTATGTATTATTGCATCATATTTTCTTCCCTCAATAATTTTAGATATTAAAGGAAAAAAATATAACTTAGACGAAGTTTTCTTTTTATCTAGATGGACTATTCCTGCTATTGGACCTATTCTAATAGGAACTCTATTTGCGATACTGAATTTTTCAAATTGGAATGGTATTCAAAATAAATTCAAAGAGCTAAAATATGGTATATTGAGTCTTTTAATGTTTTTTTCACCACTTTATCTCCCAGATATATTAATGCCATTACTCAATTTTTTTCATGGTTTGGGAGTTGTATTAGTTTTGCTTTGGATTGTTAACAATCAAAATAATCCAATTATAAAAATATTAGAATGGCACCCTATAAAGTATATCGGTACTATTTCATATGGAATTTATATATGGCAAGGTTTTTTTGTAAGGACTGATCCGAATATCACTCCTAAAGTATGGGTACATGAATATCCTCAAAATGTTCTTCTATCATTTCTTATCGCCTATATATCATATGAGCTATTCGAAAAAAAAATATTGACAGTAAAAAATAAATTTAAAATTAATGCTCAATGAAATACAATAATACAATAACACAATACTAAAACCAAACCACTAATTTGGCTTGAAAAAGCGGGCTGTCGTATTTGTATGCAAGTTCATTGGTTGTAAATCGTATTAACAGCGGTAAAATCTAGCCCCCCCTCACCTATTCGACAACACCAAATATTCCCAGGGTTTCATGCTGAGGGCGATGCCTTTGGTCATGGACTGGGTGCTAGCGGCAAAAACGTTATTATACTCGCCCACCACGAGGTCGCTGTCCAGCGTAAACTCCACATTGTCAGGACTTAAATTCAGTACCACGAGCACTTTGTCGCCTTCTTTTTCGCGCACAAAGGCGTAGATTTTGTCATCATGTCCGGTGGCAATTTTTTGCACCACGCCGCCGTATTCGCCGTTCCAGAGCGCTTTGTTTTTGTGTTTCAAATCTACCAGCGTGCGATAAAAATCCGCCTTGCTGTAATCGCCCCAATCCGTTGAATCTTTTGTAAAAAATTTGAAGCGGCGGTTAAATGCAGACTCCTGCCCCGTGTAAATCAGGGGCATCCCGTCAAAGGTAAAACTCAAAACCGCGAAGGCGTCCACGCCCTCGCCCATGCGCTCGTATTCCGTGCCGTTCCAACTGTTTTCGTCGTGGTTTGTAATAAACTGCATGTGAAAACCTCGGCGGTTTTTTTCGCGGTCGGTTTTCAGCCATTCGTCCAGTGCGCTCGCCGGTTTTTTACCTTTTGCGATGTCGTTGAGCAGGTGATGCAGCGACCAGCCGTAGTCGGCAGCGAAGTCGCCGGAATTCCTGAAATACGGCACTTCCGCCTCCGCCAGCATAAAAATATCAGGCTTCAAAGTGAAGAGCGTCTCGCGGGCTTCGTCCCAAAAATCGTTGGGCACATTGTGCGCCACATCCATTCTGAATCCGTCAATGCCGACGTCCGTCAGCCAAAAACACATATCGCCCAGCATCGCTTTCCGCATTTCCTTATTGTCATAATTCAGATCCGCCACATCCGTCCAACCCCAAGATTTTCCGGTCGCGGGGTCCACAGGGTCTATAATATTGCCGGCGGCATCCTGCGTATAAAATTCCGGGTGTTCTTTTATCCAGGGATGATCCCAACCGGTGTGGTTGGGCACCCAGTCAATAATGATTTTCATACCCAGCTCGTGAATTTTTTGCACCATGTTTTTGAATTCTTCCATCGTGCCCAATTCCGGGTTGACCCCTCTGTAATCCGCCACCGCGTAATAGCTGCCCAGACCTTCCTTCCTTTTTTCCTCGCTGATCGGATTCACGGGCATAAACCACAACACGTCCACACCGAGGTGTTTCAGCCGCACCAGGTGTTTTTCAAAAGCGGCGATAGTGCCTTCGGGCGTAAACTGCCGCCAGTTCACTTCATAAATGACCGCATTTTTAGCCCAATCAGGCATCGGCGTTTTCAAAGAATCGGGCAGTTCTGTCGCCGCTGTCGCTTTTGTTTCCGGTTTTTTGCAGGCATTCAGATACAGCAAACCCGCGCCGATGGCGAAGATTGCAAGGATGGTTATGAAGATTTTCATGGTTTCAAAAAATTAAAAGATTCTTTAAAAAAATATGTCGCAGTTATTTGATTTTCAATGTTTTAAAAAACTCAATCGGTCAAAATTTCAAAAGACAGCGGCGGAAGCGTCAGGCTGATTTTATTTTTTTCCTGCGCCACTTTGCCTTTAAAATTGGTTTTAAAATTAATATCCGCAAAGCGCTCGGGAAGTATAATTTCCAAAGTTTTTTCCTCGCTGCTTTTGTTAAATGTGACCACCGTAGCCTCGTCAAAATAAAACCTGCCGAAAGCGTAAGCCTGATTTTCCACGAGCAGCTCGCGGGTGTCGCCGTAAATCAGCGAAAGCCGTCGGCTGCGCAGGCTTGTCAGTTTTTCGGCAATCGTTTTTGTGCCTGCCTCCCGCTCCGACCAGCCCTCAAAACGCATCATTTTGCGATTGTTGGGATCGCCCGCGCCGGGCATGCCGATTTCGTCGCCGTAAAAAATGACCGGCACGCCGGGAATGGTCATGATAAAAGCCGTAAGCATCTGCAATTTGTTATACCCCTCGTCCGCTCCCACGCCGATGTCACGCGCGAAACCCGCCTCACGCGCGTCCTCGTCCCATTTCAATCCGCCCCCCGCCAGCGACACAAAACGACTCTGATCGTGGTTGCCGGTGATGTAGCCCATCGTGGAGTGATGACCGAAATA
>CALMIT010000453.1 GCA_937864255.1 uncultured Saprospiraceae bacterium | reverse complement strand
CGGTGGATTTGAAAAACTGGTCGCTCAAAGACGATAAAGGCCGCACCGATGCGCTGGAAGAAAAAATGCTGGAACCGGGAGCCGAATTGAAAATAAAATTGTCCATGCTCCGGCTTGCCAATACGGGCGGCACGATTCGCCTGCTCAACGCAGCGGGCGTGGAAATGCACAAAGTAAAATACACCAAAGAACAGGCGTCTAAAGACGGGAAAGAAATTGAGTTTTAAACGATTTATGGAAAAACAGGAAAAAAATAGCGGGGTGATTTTGGAAAAAGGACTGCAATGGCTTCGCCGACGCATTCATAGTCGTCTGCAAATTGAATTTGGCGACGCGGTACAACCTGTGAAGTTGGAAAAAGTGATATTTCCGAAAGCGCTATTGCAAAAAAATAGCCCTTTGTCGCCCTTTGCAGAAAAATTCAATCCGACGGAAGACGAAGTTCTGGTTCTGTTGCTGGCGCTTGCTCCTCATGTTTATCCAACTTTTTTGGACGATGCTTTCCATGAAATTTTAAAATCGGCGGGCGATTTTCCTCAATTTGGCGGCGCAAGAGGCGGCACTTTCAGAGGTTTTCTGCCTACCGGCGAAACGGTGATGTTCTTGCTTGCCGGACAGGATTTAAAAATGCGGGGGGCCGCAAGCGAACTCTTTTCGACCGATCACTGGTTTTTTGCAGAGCGCATTTTGTACCTGGAAAACGTAAAATCCGGCGAACCAAAAATGAGTGGAAAGTTGATTCTGGACGATGAATGGGTTGAAAAACTTACGACCGGCAAAATTTCGCCGCCTGCTTTGAGTCTCACTTTTCCTGCCAGCCGGCTTCAAACACAACTGGATTGGGAAGACCTGATCCTGCACCCGCGAACTGCCGCACAAATCGAAGATTTACATCGCTGGATTCGACATTCAGAAACTTTGATGGATCAATATGGATTAGGTAAAAAATTAAAACCCGGTTTTCGGGCGCTCTTTCATGGGCCACCTGGTACGGGTAAAACACTCACCGCTATGTTGCTCGGCAAAACTACAGGGCACGATGTTTACCGGATCGACCTCTCGCTCGTGGTGTCGAAATATATCGGCGAAACAGAAAAAAATCTGGGAACGCTTTTCGACAAAGCGCGCAGCAAACAGTGGATTTTATTTTTTGATGAAGCCGACGCCTTGTTCGGCAAACGCACCAATGTGCGCGATGCACACGATAAATACGCCAATCAGGAAGTCTCCTATCTTTTGCAAAAGATTGAAGATTTTCCCGGCTTAGTTATCCTGGCTTCCAACCTGAAAACCAACATGGATGAGGCTTTCACGCGCCGGTTTCAGTCTATTATTTATTTTCCGATACCTTCTGTTTCGGAGCGGCTCCAACTTTGGAAAAATGCTTTTCCCGAGAAAATGAAATTGGCAAAAGATGTGGACATCCAAAGTATCGCCCAGCAGTACGAACTCACCGGCTCGGCGATTATGAACATTGTGCAATATGCCTGCCTGCGCGCGCTCGATACCAAAGACAAAATTTTGACCTTGCAAATGATAAGAGAAGGAATAGAAGCGGAATTGACAAAAGAAGGCAGGGTGGGGTAGTTTCAAAAGACGGGAAGGAAATGAAATTTTTTTAAAACAAGTTTTAGAAGAGTCAAATCGCAAAAAAATTAAAGAATAATAAATTAGAATAAAATAATTTAATCAGTAGCAGGAAAAAATTTGCAAATAGGTTTTATTTTTGTGCAGTTAATGAAAGATTATTTTGATATCCAAGGTTCCGTTTAAAGGCGGAAATAAGTACAAGTCCTAAAGCAGGAGATCTTTTCACAAGATTAACTTACCAAGGTTCCGTTTAAAGGCGGAAATAAGTACAAGTCCTAAAGCAGGAGATCTTTTCACAAGATTAACTTACCAAGGTTCCGTTTAAAGACGGAAATAAGTACAAATCCTACTATTGAGAAATAGTTTTCTCAGCATTAGCCTATTACAAGGTTCGTTTAAAGACGGAAATAAGAATTGATTTTTAAAAATTAAATCATGAAAGATTTTATTTTAATTACATCAGCCATTTTCAATGTTTTTACCACGAGTATAAATTTTTATAAAAGCCGGCGAATAATTTTTCGCCTATTTCAAAAAATTTTCAAATCCAAATAAGCTATGTTCTTAAAATATGCCACATTAGGTTCATTTTCATTATTTCGCTTATAAGTTCCTAATGTGGCATTTTTGTATAAAGCAATTAGTAGCAGTAAATTTTTAAACGTTTTAGTAAGAATTTAAATTTTCAAAAAATATTTTTCGACTAATCAAAAAATATTTCAAAAATTGGTCGAAACGGTTTTATATTTGAGGATTCAATCACCTCAAATAATCTTATTGAATTGAAACGTATCACTTTTTTCGCCTTATTAATAGGCTGCTTTTTTGGAAAATTGTCTGCGCAAAATGTTGATTTACAAATATTTGTAACCGCAGATGACCAGCCGCTTGAATTCGCCACCGTTTTTCTCACCGACCTGAAAACGGGTGGCACGACCGACTCCACCGGTTTTTGTTTGATAAAAAAAATACCGCCCGGCAAGCACGACTTGCAAATTTCTTACGTCGGTTATGCCACTTATCAGCAGTCCGCCCGGGTGAAAGCGGGAGAAAATATTTTAAAAATAGCGATGACGCCTCTCGAAAATTCGCTCGACGAAGTAGTCGTCACCGGCACGATGAAGGAAGTGCGCAAGTCGGAAAGTATCGTCCCCGTCGAAATCTATACGCCGCGATTTTTTTTCAAAAACCCGACGCCTTCCTTTTTTGAAGCCATGCAAAACGTGAACGGCGTGCGCCCGCAAATGCAATGCAACGTGTGCAACACAGGCGACATCCACATCAACGGCATGGAAGGCGCTTACACGATGGTGCTGATAGAC